>CBFHBI010000497.1:0-3489 GCA_965653755.1 uncultured Blastocatellia bacterium | reverse complement strand
TGGCGCGGGGTTGAAGAGATCGAAGCAACACCGCGGGCGAATCAGCGCATCGATCTGGCATACGAGTTCGAAACGAATCGTTGGCAAGGCGACATTCGTTTGCAGTTGAATGTGAAAGATATGCGGGCGAGTAAATAGTAAATCGTAAATCGTGAATAGCCAGGCCAGCGCTCTTGTCTATTTACGATTTACGATTCACGATTTACGGTTCTTATGCAGGCGGTAACGCGAAAAAGACGAATCACCGCGGTTGACTTGCGCGCTCGCGTGCCGGCGATCGCGCGCGCGCTGGCTTTGTTTCTGCTCGTCGGCGGCGTGATCTTCGTGGGCGTGTCTTATTACAAGATGCGCAACAACACGCCGTTTCGGCTGAAGTCTGAGACGCCCGCGCTTTCGAAAGAAGTCATCGCGGTGACCACCGGCTACGAAAACAGGATTACGAAGAACGACAAACTGTATCTGTGGCTGCGCGCGGCGCGCGACGTCACTTACGCCGACGGGCATCACGAGCTGGAGCAAATCAACGCACAGATATTTCCGCCGACGGGCGACAAGCCGGACCAAATCGTCGCGGACCGCGCGATGTACGATCAGAAAACCGGCACCCTCCAATGCAACGGCAACGTACAGATCGAAACCCACGATGCGTTGAAGGTGAAGACCGACTCTCTGACATTTAATCAGGACAAGAAGATTGGCGAAACGTCGTCGCCCATCACCTTCGAACGTGAGAATGTCTCCGGCCAATCAGTCGGCGCGTTGGTCGACAATGACAAGAAGCGGCTCGAGCTTAAGAGCAACGTCGCCGTAACTGTTGCGCCCGAACAATTCAAGAAAGAAGATTCCAAAGACCAGAAGCCTTTGAAAGGCGCGCGCTCTAAACCGGTTCTAATTCACTCCGCTCAAGCCGTGTTCGAACAAGCTACGATGCGCCTGACGTTTTCCGGCGGCGCGACTGCCGAACAAGAGCAGGACATCATGAGCGGCGACACGCTCACCGCAATTCTGAACGACCAGAAGAAGCTCGAAAAGATCGAGATGCGCGGCAATTCTTACATTCGTTCGATGGAGCCCGGCCACGGCGTCGAAGCGCATTCGGTCGATATGGATTTTTATCTCGATGCTGATCAGCGCTTGACCAAGGCCTATGGCGCGCGCGACGTGCGAACGCAAAGTCTCAACGCTGATTCGGACGTGCAACTGACCGGCGCAAACGCGGTCACGCTCGATTTTCAGGCGCAAGGCGACCAAAGCGTGCTGAAAGAGATGCGCAGCGAGGGTGGCCGCGCGGTGGCGACACTGTCAGCGCCGAAGTCACGCGCGAACGATCCGCGCGCCGCGAGCAAGCGGCTGACGGCCGACGCGATCAAGCTGGATTGGCGGATGAATGGCAAAGACCTGGAGCACGCCGAAGCCGTCGGCAATGCCGAATTGTATGTCGAGCCGGTGCAGCAAACGGCGAAGAATGATCGCAAAACCTTGACCGGTCCGCGCTTTGATTGCGAGTTCTTCGAGAGCGGAAACATCGCGAAGACTTGCGCGGCCAGCGGCGGTGGTAAGGCCGTCTTCGATCCATTTCAGCCGACGGACAAGCGCGGGACGCAAACAATCACCGCTCAGAAGTTAATGAGCTTTTTTGTGCGCGAAACGCAGGACGTGGAGAAAGTCGAGGCCGCGGGCGACGCGAAGTTCAACGAACTCGATCGCAACGGCACCGCGAACAATATTTCGTATACGGCCGCAGATGAAACGGTGCGCTTGCGCGGCGGCGAGCCGACGGTTTGGGATTCGCGGGCGCGCACTAAAGCCACCGAGATCGATGCGAACAACGCGACGCATGTTTCTGTCTGCCGCGGGAAAGTTGCGACGACCTATTACAGCCAGGAGCAGACCAACGGCGCCACACCCTTTCGCAAAGTGAAGAGTCCGGTTTACATCTCCGGCGATCGCGCCGAGATCGATCACGATTTGGGCCGCGGGACTTACACCGGTAATGCGCACATGTGGCAGGACGACAATTACGTGCGCGGTGATTCGATTACGCTATATCGCGAAGAGAAGCGCATGGAATCGTGGGGTCACGTGCAGAGCGCGCTGTATCAAGCAAAGCAGAAAACTGGAAACTCGACTACCGTCGTGCCGGTCTTCGCTACAGCTGAGTTCATGCGTTATTCAGATCCCGAGCGGCTGTTGCATTACGAAACCAACGTCGATATCAAACAGGGAACGGATCGAATGACTGCTGGAATCGCCGACGTTTATTTGCAGAAAGATGCGAACGAAGTCGAGCGCACGGTTTGTCAAAAGAATGTAGTCATCGTCGAGCCCAACCGTCGCGGCACCGGCGATTGGTGCCAGTACACGACGGCCGACGAAGTGGCGGTGCTGACCGGCAATCCGGCGCACGTCGAAGACGCCGAGCAGGGAACCAGCGAAGGCAATCGAGTGACGATGTACCGTCTGCAAAATCGCGTCACCGTCGATGACTCGCGCGGTTCAGAATCGCCGGGCCGCGTTCGATCGACGCACAAAATTACGAAGCCTTGAATTTAAGAAGTTAGAGTTTAGGAATTTAAGAAGTTAGAGTTTAGCTAAATTGCCACTAGCTTTAGCTAGTGGATCGGAATAGAAAGCAAGCTCGGCTTTAGCCAAATGAGGAATCAGAGAAGAAGTGGGGGGCTTTAAGTTTGGCTAAAGCCAAGTTTACTTCAGACTCAAGTGCCACTAGCTAAAGCTAGTGGCATTTAACCTCTGACCTCTGACGCATGGACACCATCACTCAACCCGACGCGCTCGGTCACTGGGGCCCGTATGGCGGCCGCTTCGTGCCAGAGACTTTGATGGCGCCGTTGGAAGAATTGACGGCGGCATACGAATCCGCGTGTGCCGATCAGGATTTCCAGAAGGAACTCGATCAGTTGCTGCGCGATTTTGCTGGGCGGCCGACGCCTCTCTTTTACGCGAGGCGTTTGACTGAACATTGTGGTGGTGCGCGCATTTATCTCAAGCGCGAAGATCTCCTGCACACCGGCGCTCATAAAATCAACAACACGATCGGCCAGATTTTACTCGCGCAGCGCATGGGCAAGCGGCGCATCATTGCCGAAACCGGTGCGGGCCAACACGGCGTGGCGACCGCGACGGTCTGCGCGTTGTTCGGATTGGATTGCGTCGTGTACATGGGCGCTGAGGACATGCGCCGCCAGGCTTTGAATGTCTTTCGCATGCAGCTGCTCGGCGCCGAAGTGCGGCAAGTCGATTCCGGATCGCGAACCTTAAAGGATGCGATTAATGAAGCGCTGCGTGATTGGGTGACGAACGTCGCCGATACTTATTATCTGCTCGGTAGCGCGCTCGGGCCGCATCCATATCCAGTGATGGTGCGTGACTTTCACAGCGTTATCGGCCGGGAAGCGCGCGCGCAAATTCTCGAACATGAAAATCGTTTGCCGGATTGTTTGATGGCATGTGTCGGCGGCGGATCGAATT
>CBFHBI010000496.1:0-3496 GCA_965653755.1 uncultured Blastocatellia bacterium | reverse complement strand
ATCGCGAACGGAAATCGGCGAACTACCTTACGTCTTAGAGTTCGATAGATGACAGGGTATTGCTGAGGATTCGCGACAATGCGAGACAAAGCATCATCGATACTTTGCATGAATTCAAGATCTAAATCTTGGCGTTGGTGAGCGTACCACCGGCGGGTTTCAGCGATTCATCATCGGCTTCGGGAGTGAACCGAACAACCATTGGCGTCAGCGCGGCTTCATGAATTCAGCTTTGATCTCTTCCCAGCTGCGTCGCTGACGTGAGCCATTCCGCGGTGAATCAAGACGGCGATCGAGCTCTTCTTTCTGAGCGTCAGATAACTCGAATGCAATTCTCTTCTGCGATCGTGTCCCATATCTCCTCAACCAAGTTAATGCGTTCAGGGATACTCAGCTTCTTGGCGGCTTCGGTTAGATCGCTTTGCATCGTTGGATTATAACATCGTCGTGCGGGATTTAGTCCTGATGCGCGTAATCCGTCTCCCGCGTGATTGAACTCAGCTAACTCCTGGGACAACTTGTCCAAAGTCATAATTCCTCATATCCTGCGGGCGACATGCCCCTCAGTCGCCGATCATTTCTAAGGCAATCGCTCGTGTCCGGTGCGGCGCTGGCATTAGAAAACGCGCTCGCGCAGACGTCAGCCGTGATCGCCGCGCACTCACAATCAATTGAACAACGAGTGGATGGTCTCATCGGGCGGATGGCTCTGGGAGAGAAGATTCAAATGCTCCATGGCGCTCGCCGGCGCGGCTTCATCGGGTATGTGCCCGGCATCTCGCGACTCGGAATTCCCGAGTTGACACTGACGGATGGTCCGGCCGGTGTGCGGCATGGTCCGGGACCGGCATTTCCTGCGCCGGTAGCCCTGGCGGCCACTTGGGATCGTTCATTGGCGCAGGAGTATGGCGCGGCTCTCGGGGCGGAAACGAAAGCGAAAGGACAAAACATCCTCCTCGGCCCGATGGTTAATATCGTGCGTGTGCCCGAAGGCGGACGTAATTTCGAAACGTTCGGTGAAGATCCGTATCTCACAGCGCAGATGGCCGCTGCCGAGATTCGCGGCATTCAAAGTCAGGGTGTCTTGGCTGAGGTCAAACATTACGCCGCCAACAATCAGGAGAAGGAACGGCGCACCGTCAGCGCGGACGTTGACGAACGGACCCTGCGCGAAATCTATTTGCCGGCCTTTGAAGCGGCCGTGAAGGAAGCGAACGTTGGTTCGGTAATGGCTGCCTATAACAGAGTCAATGGTGTGTACGCCTCTGAGAATGCGCATCTGCTCACAGATATTCTGAAAGGTGAGTGGGCATTCGAAGGCTTCGTCGTTTCCGATTGGGGCGCAACCCACAGCACAGTGGATGCAGCCAAAAATGGCTTGGACATCGAGATGCCGGGCGATGCTTATTTTGGCGAGAAACTATTGGACGCGGTCAAAGACGGGACGATACCCCAGTCGACTATCGATGAGAAAGTTCGACGCATTCTCCGCACCATGATGCGTTTTGGACTCTTCGAGCGGCCGCCGCAGCCCGGCCCACTCGACTATCGCGCGCAGGCGCAGGTGGCCCGGCGCGTCGCTGCAGCGGGCGTCGTGCTGTTGAAGAACGACGGCAATCTCTTGCCGCTCGAACTGAACCGCTGGCGACGCATCGCCGTCATTGGGCCTTATGCCGACCGTGCGACGACTGGCGGCGGAGGCAGCGCGCGCATCTTGCCGCCAACTTCGATGAGTCCTCTCGGCGCGCTGGCTGAAAGCGTCGGCAACAAGACTGTATTGCAGTTCCTCAAGTTTGTCCCCGGAAGCGATCTTTCAAAAAGCGACGCGGCCACAACCGGCGCGGGCCTGCTCGCCGACGCTGTGCAACTTGCGAAGGAGTGCGACCTGGCGCTGGTGTTCGCGCGTGATTTCGAAACCGAGGGCGACGACCGCGCGAGCATTACTTTGCCGGATGAACAGGACGAGATGATTAGCGCCGTGGTTAAGGCGAACCCGCGCACGGTGGTGGTGCTGAATACGGGCTGCATGGTTTTGGTCAATCGTTGGGCCGAGGCCGTACCGGCGATCCTGCAAGCGTGGTATGCAGGGCAGGACGATGGGCGAGTGATCAGCGACGCGTTGTTCGGGACCATCAACCCTTCGGGCAAACTCCCGATCACTTTTCCGCGCACGCGAGCCGACGCGGGCATCGCGACTCCGGAACAATACCCGGGCGTTGCTGGAAAAGGCGCTTATTCGGAAGGGCTCTTCATCGGCTATCGCCACTTCGATAAAGAGAATATCGCGCCGGCGTTCGCTTTCGGCCACGGTCTCTCGTACACAACATTTGAATACAGCAATCTCAAACTGACGCGCCGGATCAAGCCGGGCGAATCTCTTTCAGTCGAAATGCAGATCAAAAACACCGGCCACCGCGAAGGCGCGGAAGTCGTGCAACTGTACGTTCAAGACGTGCAGGCTTCTGTCCCCCGGCCGTTGAAGGAATTGAAGGGATTCGAGAAGGTAAGCCTGCGCCCCGGTCAGTCGAAAGCCGTGCAGATCGATCTCGATGCGCGTTCAATGTCATTCTACGACGCGTCAGCAAAGCGCTGGGTGGTCGAGCCCGGAAAGTTCAAAGTCCTGGTCGGCAGTTCGTCGCGCGATATCCGTTTGACGGGTGAGTTTGAAGTGACGTGAAAACTTCAATAGGTTGGATCTCGCGATCACAGGCAGGCCGACGAGTAGCGGGGTCCCCGGCGGAGCATCTCCGCTGGGGTGCTCATGGCGCCGAAGGCGCGCAAGATAATAGCCAGGGGTGAGCGAAGCGTAACCCCTGGATCAGGTCAGAATTGACCTTGCCGCGCGACCTCGATGGTCGCGCGAAGTATTCGTAGCTATCAACGCAAAAAAAGCAGACGCGCTTAGCGCGTCATAAGAGCCAGCCGGAAAGTGTGCGCTGCCCGCTGCATTAATTTGTATTTGATTCAATGCGCCACAAACCCTCACCCTCTGTCCCTCTCCCAGCGGGAGAGGGAATTTGGAGTGCGCCGGCATCGACGGCGCTTTGGATTGCGGCTCTGCCGCGCAGCACAGTGCGGTAAGGCTCTGCCTTACCGGCGAGACAATAACTAAGATCTCTGCGGCGAGGCTCAGCCTCGCCGCCATTCTTCAAAGAGATGTCTGCCGGAAAGCCGCAGGCTTTCCGCACTGGTGCTGCGGCAAAGCCGCGATTGAGCCGGAAGATTCGATCGACGCATTCGAACGTGGCGAATTAACTGCTGTCGACGGGCCATCTGCGATTGAGAAGTTCGTTCGTCTCTCACGAAATGCCGAATATCTTTTTGGCCGCCCGCAGGCGACCAGTCAACGCCCCGGGGGGGCGTGAGAGAGTAGCCAGGGGGGAGCGTAGCGGAACGAAGCGTGACCCCTGGATCAGGTTGGTATTGACCTTGCCGCGCGACCTCGAATCGGGGTCCCCAATCGATGTGGTTTATCGGTTGGGGTGATCGTTGGTCG
>CBFHBI010000495.1:0-3499 GCA_965653755.1 uncultured Blastocatellia bacterium | reverse complement strand
CGGCGCGTCGCCTGGCAAGCCTGTCACCTGATGGTCGCTGGCAGCGAGCCTAATTCTCTTAACAACTCCCGAAGACATGTCGAAACCTCAAGTTCGAATGTAGCTGCCGGTGACGCGGTTGATAACTGTTAGAAGTGACAGGTGGCCGTACGAAGACTGTACATTTTGACAGTTACCCGCTTGAGGGCAACGACTTAGCTTCGCATCGCCCGAAGACTAATTTGCGGCTGAATCCACAAGCATGAACCGCCTGCGCGTTGATAATTCTGAAAACGTGACCGCGGCCATCGATACCGCGACGTTTCTCGCCGTCGAGCGCACTCGCGTGGCCTACGAGCGCACGATGATGGCGTGGATTCGCACCGCCATTTCGCTGATCACTTTCGGCTTTGCCATATACAAGCTCCTCGATACCGAGCATCGCGAGAAGACGCGATTCGATGGACCACGCATCTTCGGCATAATGATGGTCAGCTTCGGTCTGCTTTCCCTCTTGCTGGCCACGATTGAGAACCGGCAGTACATGCGCCAACTCAAGGTTGAATACTCCACCAGTCACCGCTCGATGGCGCGGACTCTGGCATTCATGGTTGCCGTGCTTGGCATTTTGGCGTTGGTTGTGATGCTGCTCCGCGCCTAGCCTTGGTAATTGCGGTCTCCAAGCCTTCCTGTAATTTTTGACAGTTACCCAGCTTTGCCGCGCTCACCTACGATTCGATTTGTAAGTTTGGATAGCTGCGCCCCGACTCTTCGGGCCAGAGCGTGGAGGGATCGTGAGAAACAATTTTTCGTTAATCCGAATAACGTCAACCATGTGCGCGCTGATCGTCATCATCCTATCGGTGAGTTGGTTGTCGATGGCCCAGACACCGGAACCTCAGAAGCCGGCGCCTGAAGTTCAGCAACTCAAAGATCGTGTAACCCAACTCGAGCAAACCGTCGAAGAACTGAAGGCGCAGCTAAAAGCAGTCGCAAATTCGCAGCAGAAATCAGACGTAGCGACAGGCGAGAAAGCGGCTGAGACTGTGAAGCCCGCGACAGTTGCTTCTGTCCCGGTTGCAACCGGAGCCGAACCCGCCACGACCGCGGCCGCAGCCCAAGCCGGTGGCGAGAGCACTTTTAGCGTTTACGGGTTCGCCATGCTCGACGCCGGTTATCAATTCAAGCAAGCCGATCCGAAATGGTTCGACACGATGCGGCCAGTCAAGCTGCCTTCCTCCCCCAATCAATTCCCACCGAATGGCAACGCCTACTTCAGTGTCAGGCAATCGCGATTCGGTGCGAAGTCATCGACGCCAACTAAGTACGGCGAACTCAAGACCACCTTCGAGTTCGAATTATTCGGCACAGGTGTTGACGCGGGACAGACGACGTTCCGTCTGCGTCATGCTTATGGCGAATTGGGTCCGGTGGGCGCGGGCCAAACCTGGAGCGCTTTCGTCGATTCAGACGTGTTTCCGAATACGAATGAATACTGGGGACCGAACGGCATCGCCTGGTTTCGCAATGTTCAAGTCCGCTTTATGCCGCTCAAGGGCAAGAACTCTGTAACGATCGCGCTTGAGCGTCCCGGCGCCAGCGCGGATCTGGGCCAGGCCGCGGAACGCATTGACTTCACCGGAGTGAAACCGAGATTTCCGGCACCCGATCTTACCGGCAACGTTCGCTTCGATCGAAACTGGGGTCACGTGCAGATATCGGGAGTCGTCCGCCACATGGCCTGGGTCGATACGGTCGCCGACAATCTCGATCTCGGCGGCAGCGCGACCGGTGCCGGCCTTGGCGTGACCTCAAACCTGAATGTCACGAAAAGAGACACGCTGAAACTCTCGTTCGTTTATGGCCACGGCATCGAGAACTACATGAACGATGCGCCGGTCGATGTCAGCACCGAGCGCACAAATTCGTCGAATCCGCGCGTGCCAATCAAAGGTGTGGCGCTACCAGTCACGGGCGTGATGGCCTATCTCGATCACACTTGGAACAAACGGTTCACCAGCTCGCTTGGCTATTCGATGCTGAACATCACGAACTCAGGCGGACAAACACACGACGCGTTCCATCGCGGCCAGTACGCTTCCGGCAACCTGCTGTTCTATCCGGTCGATAACGTGATGATTGGCGGCGAACTCATCTGGGGACAGCGAAACAACTGGCTTGATGGATTCCATTCACAGGACATCCACATGCAGTTCTCGTTCAAATACAACTTCAAGAAGGAATTCAAATTCAATCAACAATGATCGTGTCAGAAGCCCGACCATCAGGGAGGGCCTCATGAGTGGGTAGCCTTCCCAAACCGTCGGACTTCTGACACTTAAGGAGGCACGAAATGAAGGTTAAGACATTTCGGCCATGGTCGAAATCAATTCGTTATGTGGCGGCAATAACCTGCGGGAGCGTAATTCTTGCCGTGACCTCATTCGCCCGGGCGACAGGATCTTACTCGTCGCCGACCACAGCACAGGCAGCCACGATTCCGCCTGATCAGCTTGACGCTTTGGTCGCACCGATTGCGCTCTATCCTGACAACGTCCTGAGTCAAACGCTGGTCGCTTCAACTTATCCGCTGGAAATTATTCAGCTTCATCAGTGGCTGCAAAGGAACGCCGGGCTGGTGAGCGACCAGAAGAAACTGGCTGACGAAGTTAAGAAGCAACCGTGGGATCCGAGCGTGCAGGCGATGGCCGCGATGCCCGATCTCGTCAAGCGTCTCGCTGACGACATTCAATGGACCACCGATCTCGGCAATGCCTTTCTCGCGCAGCAGAGCGACGTGATGTCGGCCGTCCAACGCATGCGTCATAAAGCGCAGGACAAAGGATCGCTGCAATCGAACCAGCAACAGACCGTGCAGGTGCAGACAATCGAAAGCAAAGAAGTGATCGTCATCGAGCAAGCTAATCCTGATGTCGTTTACGTGCCTTCATACGATCCGGTTTACGTCTATGGCCCAGCCGTTTATCCCTATCCCGCGATTTACTATCCGCCTTACTACGGCGGAGCTTACGCGGCGGCGGCGATCTCCTGGGGCGTCGGTTTCGCGATGGGCGCGTTCTGGGGCGGCGGCTGGGGTTGGGGTTGCGGTTGGGGCGGCGGCGACGTCAACGTCAACTGGAATAACAACTTCAACCGGAATTCGAACTTCAACAACTTCAACGGCAATCGAGGCAACCTCGGCAATCGCAATCAAGTTAATCCCTTAGGCAATCGCGGCGGCGTTGGAGATCGTGGCGGTGTCGGAGATCGCGGTGGCATCGGAGATCGCGGCGGCATCGGAGATCGCGGCGGCATCGGAGATCGCGGTGGACTCGGCAATCGTGGCGGCCTTGGTGATCGCGGTGGTGTCGGCGGCAATCGGCCTCAAGTCAACCCGCTTGGCGGCGGAAATAAATGGCAACACAACCCGGCGCATCGCGGCGGCGCGCCTTACGGGGATCGTGCGACGGCTGACAGGTTTGGCGGAACCGCTCGCGGGGATTCACTTGCCAATCGTCAA
>CBFHBI010000494.1:0-3508 GCA_965653755.1 uncultured Blastocatellia bacterium | reverse complement strand
GTCGGCAGAAAGACGATCGCCGGCAGCTAATTGTAAGAGCGCAGCGCCGTCAGCACAGTCGCCGGCGGCATTTCCGGCATACGCTTCATAGGAACGCTCGCATCCTGCGTGCGGGCCACCGGCATCCTGCCGGTGTTTGCGTCAAAGAAAAAGCGCGAGCAGGGATGCTCGCGAACCGCCGATGAGGATGTCGGCGGTCCTACCGGCGATAACTTCGTCGCGGTCTGCGCGCATCGTCGCGTTGCTCGACGGCGTTAGCGATTTCCTGATTCAGCTTTCCGTTCTGGCCAACCAGCGGAACCAATCTCTTGTCAGGCATCAGAAACGCGGCGCGCAAGGGCACAGGTCTATCACCGGGTCGAGTAATCACTCCACAACGGACACCGCGCACCTCTTCGATCCATTCTGCGAACTCATTCGCGTTGCCGATCGTCGCCGACAGCAACAACATGCGAATGCGCGGTGGTGACAGAATGATCGCCTCCTCCCAAACGTGGCCACGGTCTTCGTCCGCCAGATAGTGTGCCTCGTCAAAAACGACCAAGTCGGCGCGCAATTCTTCGCCGCCACGTAACGCGTCGAACAATTGATTGCGATAGATTTCAGTCGTGCCCACGACGAGCGGCGCGTCCGCGTTCTCTTTGCGATCGCCGGTAAGAATTCCGACGCTCTCTCTACCAAACTCCTCTATGAACTCGGCGTATTTCGAATTCGTCAAAGCCTTCAGCGGCGTCGTGTACCAGGCGCGCTTCCCGGCTGCCAGCAACCGGCGAATCTCTTCGCGCGCAATCCAGGTCTTGCCGCTGCCGGTCGGCGCCGTCACCAGCACGTCTTCGAATTCCAGCGCCGCCAATGCTTCTGTTTGAAACGGATCAGGTTTGAAAGGCTTCGGCTCAGGTGCGCCGATGCCGGACAGCAGTTCGCGCAATTCACGACCGTACACCTTTCCATCTGTCGGCCGCTCGGTGCTTCGTTTCCCTGAATCTCGCGAGTCACGGCCTCCCGATCGTTTGCCTTCGCGTTCACGCCGGTCGTGATACCTGTCCGCTCGTCGCACAAACGCATTCTAGGACAAGCTGCGGAAAAACTCCCTCTCCCTCTGGGAGAGGGTCGGGGTGAGGGCTTACGCGGGTGACAAGAGCGGAAAAAATTCTTAGTTGTCTCTCGCTACTTACGCCCTCACCCTAGCCCTCTCCCAAAGGGAGAGGGAACCTCATCGAGTTTTCAGTTACCTTCCTGGAACAAGCCGCACCGTCGCACCCACCTGACAACGCCGTTTTCATAACCTTTATTTTCTCTTTTAGTGATGTGGTTGCGACGAAACTTTGGCTGACTTACTATCGTTGTCAGCGATGCTGACTGGTGGATTCGCAACTAAACAAGCGCCAACGGCGTCCAAGTGAGCGTCGCCCAGATTAAAGATGTTCAATTTTGCAGACACGGGCGGTTTGTTCGATCATTTCGAAGTAAATCGCGAGCCTTTCTGGCGGAAGATTAGCTGGCTCGTCGCCGGTTCGGGCGCCTGGCACCTCGTCATTGTGGCGTTAATCCTGTTGATTCCACCGGTGCGCGACGCGTTCAGCATCACCGCAATGTTCCGCGACGCCGGCTTCGTCGATAAACCCTACGCACATACCGAGATCGAGGACGCTGATATCATCGATTTCAGCGGCGAGAAATTTCATTATCCCGAAGGCTACTTCGCGATGGACCAGGAAGGCATCCCGCCTTTGCCGCAGTTTCCGGTGACTCCTCAATTTGCTCCGGCCCGGTTGTCAAGGGCGCCGAGTCCGTCCCCGAATCCGAGTGATACTCCGACACCGACTCCGTCTGCTACTCCGCTGATTGCGTCAAACCCAAAGGGCAAAGGCAAGCCTGGCGAAGTCAAACCTCCGCCCTCACCGGGTCCGGAAGACAAGACGGCCCAGGACAAGGCCGAAGAAGAGAAGGTACAGGCCGCGCGTGAAAAGGCTGCGAAGCAGGCCGGCATCGAGATGCCGGCAGAAGGCGAAATCAACAAGCGGCCTTTCCAGGATTTGGGCAACGAAGCCAAAGACCTAAGCGACAAAGGCAAGCTCGATTTGAACCAGCAGTTCGAAGTGACGATCGAAACCAAATTGGACGCGCAAGGAAAGCTGGTCGGACCACAAATTACCAAACAAACCGGAGACGATCAGTTGATTAAGCTGTCGCGCCGATTTGTCGAGACGCTAAACGATAGTGGCGTGCTGTTTTATTTGAAGGCTTTGAATCAGAACAACCCGAACAGCAATGTCTCCTTTACCATCAAACAAGACAGCACTTCGGTAACCGCGGTGATCAAAGCCGACGCGAAAGATCCGAAGAGCGCAAACATTCTGATTCACGGCTTCAGGGCGGCGATCGCATATGGCGTCACGCAGCGTAAAGGAAAAGTCGAAGAGCAGTTATTAAACAACCTCACGACAACGCAGGAAGACAACAAAATTGTGTTCAACTTTTCGATGCCGAGAGATGAAGTTGTTGAGCTGGTAAAGAAACAACTGGCGGAAGTATCGCCGACTCCGCCGGCGAAGTAACCGCAATCAACTGTGAATCGCCTGACGAGATTTCAAAGTTCGTTGTTCGTTAGTTTGCTGGTGGCAGCATCGATGGCGTGCACGTCGCAGTCTCGAATCTCATCCCCAGCTTCGGTGAACAGCAGTCCGGCGACGTCGACCCAAAGCGGGACCTCAATCAAGCTCACGAGCACGGCTTTTCAGAATGGACAACCGATTCCCCGGCAGTACACCTGCGACGGCGTGAATATTTCACCGCCGCTTGAATGGACTGGAGCGCCGAAGATTGCGAAGACGATCGCAATCATCGCCGACGACCCTGACGCACCCGCAGGAACCTGGGTGCATTGGGTGGTCTATAACTTGCCCGCGGACAACATTGGCATGATTGAGAACGCGCCGAAGACTGATGAGATCAAAGGCGGCGGACTCCAGGGTAAGAACGATTTCAAAGAGATCGGATACGGGGGTCCCTGTCCGCCGTCAGGTACGCATCGTTACTTCTTCAAAATTTATGCGCTTGATGCGGAGTTGCCTTTGAAAGCCGGCGCGACTAAAGCTGATGTGGAAACGGCGATGCAAGGACATATAATCGCGCAAGGTCAATTGATGGGAACTTATCGCAAGTAGGAACGCACGCATCCTGCGTGCGGTTCGCGAGCATCCTTGCTCGCCGCCTCGTTTTTTAAATTGCCGGCAGGATGCCGGCGTACCGCACGCACGGATGCGTGCGATCCTCACGGCAATATCCCATCCGGTATTTGCCACGCATGCAATTCAATCCGCAGTCGATCGATCTTGATCATCGGATCGCCGGCTGCCAAATCTTCCGCCTCTTTCAGCGAGTCAACCCGAAAGACAAACACACCGCGCAGATCGCCTTCATCACCGAATGGCCCAGCCATGATTAATTTCTTCGTCTCCGCCAGCCGGTTGATGTTAGCGCTCTGCGATTTCAGCAGTTCCTGAAT
>CBFHBI010000493.1:0-3516 GCA_965653755.1 uncultured Blastocatellia bacterium | reverse complement strand
AAAGAACTGCCCGCGACTGACAAGCACGCCAATTAGAAGCAACACGGTAAACACGGCGCCCACGATCAGCGCGCGCATCGACACGCCTTTCAGTTCTGCCGGCGGTGTGTAACCAAGTGGTGTCATTTCATCAGTAAGCTGCCACAGAGGCACAGAGAAGTTAAAATCAAAAACCCGCTATTCTTTCTCATTATCTGATCTCTGTGCCTCTGTGCCTCTGTGGCAAATTCATTTTCCAGTCGTACTGTTCATCTGGCTCAACTGCAGCGCGCGAATGTACGCGACGATGCGCCAGCGATCTTCGACGGAAACTTGTTGCGCATACGCCGGCATCGCGCCCCAACCATTCGTCATCACGTCGAAGAAGTGTCCCACGGGCGCTTGGCGCAGACGATCCTGGTGATAATTCGCCGGCGACGGCTTATTGAAACCGCGCCGCGCGATCATGCCGTCGCCATATCCCGTCATGCCGTGACAGACCGAACAATAAATGTTGTAGCGCTCCTGCCCGCGATCGAGATCGGTTTTCGTCAACTGCATCGGAATCGTATCGACATCATCGGGGTATAAACCGGCCTGACTGTTCGCAGAGCTTGCGGTTGGCGGCGTCTGCGGCGAAGCCGGCGCCGGTTGCGCTACAGGTTTCTTCCCGAAATAAAAGGCGCGATCTTCACGCAAGAATCCGCGCGGCACGGTGCCTTCGACCAGCGGCCGCGAGCCGGTGCCGTCTTTATAAAAAGTGTTCTCGCGATAGGCGATCGATTTCGGTTGGTCCTGCATATCGCGGCGGCAACCGGAAGACAGCAGGCAGGAGGCAGAAAGCAGAAGGCAGAAAACAACCACGCGTCTACGCGGCAACGCACTTGCTGCCTTCTGCCTACTGCCTACTGCCTTCTGCTCTCTACAGCTCAACATCGACAACTTCTCTCGCTTCCAGACTTCGCAAAAATCTCACTGCTTCATCGTGATCAAATTTTGGATCCTTCGCCTCGATCACCAGAAAAAAGCTGTCGCGCGTCGCCAGCGCGAAATTCGGCGCATTGAAAACAGGATGATAAGGCTGCGGCAGTTTGTTCAGCGCCAACATGCCCAGCACCGCCGAGAACGCCGCGACCAAAACCGTGCATTCAAACGTGATCGGAATAAACGCCGGCCAACTATTGAACGGCTTGCCGCCGACGTTGATTGGATAGTTAATCACTTCGATCCAGTACTGCATGAAGAAGCCACCGAGCCCGCCGAGAATGCCGCCGATTAAAACGATTATCGGCAACGCCGATCGCTTAAAACCGATCGCTTCTGACAGTTCCTCGATCGGAAACGGCGAGTAACCATTGATCTGGCGATAGCCGGCCTCGTAAGTTTCTCGCGCCGCGGCGACGAGCGCGCTCGGATTATCGAACTGGGCCATCACGCCGTAGAGATGTGGATGCGGTTTACCTTTCATTTATCCTATCGGTCCTATGTGTCCCATGAGACCTATGGGACAAATGGGACTCATGCGATCTATTCCTCAACTTCCGCCTCGGGCAAAATCGTACGCATCTCGAAGATCGAAATCATCGGCAGGAAGCGAATGAACAGAAACAGCAACGCAAAGAAAAATCCGATCGTGCCGATGAACATCGCCCAATCCCACTGCGACGGTTGATACATGCCCCACGACGAAGGCAGAAAATCGCGCGACAGGCTGACCACCACAATGACAAAGCGCTCGAGCCACATGCCGATACTCACGATCACGGAAATAATCCAAAGCAACAGCAGATTGCCGCGAATCTTTTTGAACCAAAGAAACTGCGGCGTCAGCCCGTTGCAGAAAATCAGCATCCAGTAATAACTTGCGTATGGACCATGCATGCGGTTCCAGATCATGAAGTGCTCGTATTGATTCCCGCTGTACCAACCGAAGAACGCTTCGATCATGTAGCCGTAGAAAACGATCAGGCCGGTCGCCAGCATCACCTTCGCCATGTTGTGCATGTGCCGCATCGTGATGAAGCTTTCCAGTCCGTACAGTTTTCTGAGCGGCACCGTCAGCAGAATCACCATGGCAAAACCTGCGTAGATCGCGCCGGCGACGAAATAGGGCGGAAAGATCGTCGCATGCCATCCCGGAATGATGCCGACCGCAAAGTCAAAGCTGACGATCGTGTGCACCGAAAGCACCAGCGGCGTGGCCAATCCGGCCAGCAACAGATACGCCGTTTCGTAGCGGTGCCAGTGCCGCGCGGAACCGCGCCAGCCCATCGCCAGCATCCCGTAGATGATTTGAAATGTCTTGCTTTTTGCGCGATCGCGCAGCGTCGCGAAGTCAGGAATCAATCCAACGAACCAGAAGACCGCCGATACTGTCGCGTAGGTCGAAACCGCAAACACGTCCCACATCAGAGGGCTGCGGAACTGGGGCCAGATGCCCATGGTGTTCGGGTAAGGGAACAGCCAGTACGCGAGCCAAGGCCGTCCGAGGTGCATGATCGGATACATGCCGGCTTGCGCCACAGCAAACAATGTCATCGCTTCCGCGAAACGATTGATCGAGGTGCGCCACTTTTGTCTCAGCAACAAAAGAATCGCCGAGATCAAAGTGCCCGCGTGGCCAATGCCGATCCACCAGACGAAGTTCAGGATATCCATTCCCCAGCCGACGGGAATTTTCACGCCCCATTCACCGATGCCGATGAAGAAGAGCTTCGTAACGGCGAGCATCATCAACTGGAAGAGCGCAAACGAAATCGCGAAGCCGATGAACCATGTGATCGGCGTCTTGCGCTTCAGGACGATCGCGCTGATCTTGTCGGTGACCGAGCCAAACGTCAGCTCCGTCCCCACGAGCGGATGCGTCGCGTGAATCGATGAATGCATCGATGAATGCAGATCGTCGTGTCGCTGGTCGTCCATTCGTCTTAAACCAAATCAGCCACAGAGGCACAGAGACACAGAGACTCTAAGGGAAAGAACCTAGTCAATGACGTAACGCTTTATTCCGTCGCGAAGCAGCCTCGACTTGAAATTAATAAGTAAGCCAACTTTCTTGTGCGCAACACGGAGATAAGACAGAACTTGCGCCTCGAAAATCGGATCGAAACGTTCAACGCTCTTAATTTCCACCACGACCGTGTCAGCCACAATCAAGTCAAGGCGGTACTCGCCGATAGTCTGGCCCTTGTATATAACTGGAAATATTGGCTGTCTCACGTGGCGCAAACCGGCATTTTGTAACTCAATACAAAGCGCAGCTTCGTATGTCCCTTCCAAAAGCCCGGGCCCGAGTTGTTTGTGAACCTCAATAGCGCAACCAATAATCCGCTCTGTTAACTGCTTCAACGCCTGAGCGTCTGTCACAGGTGCGACGGCTGCGCTGTGTCCAGTCTGAAGCGTTGTCTGCATTCCGTCTTCCATCTTTCTCTGTGTCTCTGTGCCTCTGTGGCTACGCTTTAATCTCAGGATTCGGATTTCTCAGCGCGGACAAATAAGTCGTCCGCGGCCGCGTGTTCAATTCGCCGAGCAGCGAAT
>CBFHBI010000492.1:0-3521 GCA_965653755.1 uncultured Blastocatellia bacterium | reverse complement strand
GCTGCTCTTCAGATTTGTGCTACCGGAGGAACCTTGGAAGATGGCGCCGCCCGAGAGGTTGACCCCGTTGGAGCTGAGTGTGCTGATCGTGACGTTGATGGTCCCGCCTGCCTCATTCGCGATCGCGCCTCCATGGTAAGTAATATTGTAGCCGTTGCCGCTCAGTGTGCTGTTGATTACGTTGATAGCGCCCGTGCCTTGATTCTGAATCCCGCCACCGTCACCGTAAGTAGCACTGTTGCCGCTCAGTGTGCTGTTGATTACGTTGACGGTGCCAGTACCTTGATTGTCAATCCCGCCGCCGCCATAGTTAGAAGAATTGTTGTTGGTCAGCGCGCAACTGAATACGTTGATGGTGCCAGTGCCTTGATTCTGAATGCCGCCGCCGGTGTTGGCATGTCCGTTGGTGATAGTGAGGCCGGAAAACGTCACGGTATCTATAGAGTTGATTAGGTTGACTAAGAAGATGCGGCTGTTGCCCGGACCGTTCACGCTCAACTGAGCCGCGCCGGGGCCGTTGATAGTTACATCATCAGTTATGGGAGGCAGAGCGCTCGTTAAGTTGATGGTTCCCGTAACATTGGTGCAGTCAATCGTGTCCGAACCAGTATTATTGTTGGCCGCATTGATCGCGTCGCGCAAGGTACATTTATTGGGAGCGCACACTCCATTGTCGTCGCGATCCGTTAGATCGTCGACCGTGAAAGTCATGATCTGCTGAATCTGTATAGTCTGGGAGACGATTGCCTGCCAGCGACCCGCGCGATTCGCGAAGACATCAATCCGCCAGTAGCCGTTCTCGTAAGGCTTTCCATTTCTAGTCCCTTTTTCTCTCGTCCGGCCTGTTAAGACCGCCCTGTTGCCATAGACTTGTACCTTTACGTCGAAGAGTTCCTCCGACCGAATCACATCAGGGTTGGATCTGATACTTAAAAAGAGGGCGTCCCGGTTCTCAGCTTTCCCCTTTTCATTTCTATTGCGCCAGTCTTCGGCGATGATACCTTTCAGTAGAGCGGGATTCTTATTCTTGCGGGCTTGCCTCCATACTTCTTCCAACTGCTTGATTTGCTTTTCGACGGTTCTCGCTTGCGGCCGCTGGTTCTTTTTGCTTCCTTGTCCCAATACAAGAGCCGAGAACAGAAAAGCCAACAACACTGTGCGGAGAAAGGAAGAGTTTTTCATACTAGCTCCTTTCAAGAAGTTGTCCGGAGAACGAAAGTGAACCGGAAGTTCGATCAAATAAGCAGCGTCAATGACTACTTCAGTCGCTTAGCCGGGGCAGGGAATGGCGCGCACTGCATTTTTCAATCTCTGTTGTTTGCTGAGCGGTTGGCCGCTCGCAAACAAACTAGTGTTTTTTGAGAATCGTGGAAACGCTAACGTAAGCCGATCAACCCTGGCTTTTTGCCGCTTGCCGGTTTGGATACGCTTCTGTTGCGAGGTATGAACTTGCTTGAAGACCTTAGCGGCACACAGTCTAACCGACTTCAACTGCCGTTTCAAGATCTTAGATCCGTCAGACGAAGTCTTAAGACCAAACCTGACGTTGCTTGCAACGACTTGCAGCGGCCTGCCCCATGAAGGTGAAGTTCAGCATTTCGCAAGGCAGATTGAAGTCAGCAATCGGAATCGAGCCGATGAATAAAGGTTTTTCGCACCGCGGAGAATAGGTCAACGGTTATCATTAACGCGTCTTCGTCAATTTCTTAGTATTCACGTTCAAGCCCACCGATATCAGTGAAAAATCCGTGCGTATTAGAGGCCGTCTGATTCACGAGTGACCCAAGAAGGCGTACGAGGTTCATGACGACCTCATGTTGCTGTCTGCAAATTGTTGCTTGAGTGAGATTTTTTGGAGGCGGCGATCGGAATCGAACCGATGAATAAAGGTTTTGCAGACCTCTGCCTTACCACTTGGCTACGCCGCCGCAAAAGCAATGATGAAAGATGAAGGCGGAAGGATGAAACACAGTTTTCAGCGGGCAGTTTACAGTTTTCAGCCGACGCCGCTAAGGTTTAGCGACAACACTGAAAACTGGAAACTGAAAACTGTTGCTTCATCCGTCCGCCTTCGAAACTTTCGAATTTGGAGCGGGAGACGAGACTTGAACTCGCGACCCTCGCCTTGGCAAGGCGATGCTCTACCACTGAGCTACTCCCGCTTATCAAAGAAATTCGATTCTAATGATTGGAAGTGAGTTGTCAAGCAACGATGCCAGTCGGCGGATCATGGTCTAGTGAGAGTTGCTGATTAGCCGCCCACTTTTGGCGCAGAGTTCTTGCGTCTGCTTAATGACGCGTTGAGTGGTGGCGATAGTCTCCTTAGACATTGCAACGATCAGCTTAGTTTGGCTAACCATTCTGACGAATGCCAGTCTTTTCTTTGGCGGTTGGGGGGGGGGCGAAATTCATGACGGTTCGCCTACACCTTAACACGATTTGCAAATAGAATCCTATATTAGTAACGCGTGCCTGTTTACAGTGCTCTACTACTGCGGCAAGGGTGTTGCCAGCACGCCTGAAACCAATTCATTCAGTCCCACGTCCGAACCGTCGTGCCGGAACTTATAAAAGCTAACGAGTCGCGCCTGCCAAGAGGCCATCGCTGCGGCTTGTTGCGGATCTTTCTGCGCCAGGGCCACTGCGCGGGCATAGGCATCAATCATCTTGTCAACCACCTTATTGACATTCTCGATCGCCGCTTTGCCTTCGGGTGATTCGGCCTGGTTCGCAAACCGTTTGGTGTAGTCGTCTGACAAACGTTTGTACGCGCCGTTCTGATATGCCAGGGCGAGGTAATAATAAGTTGAAGGTGACGTTCTGCGGTCGCTGTTGATCTGCGCCGCTTTGATGAATTCAGGGACGGCGGCTTCAGGCTTTGGTTTCAAAGCATAAAAACCTTCGGCGTAATAGAGCGACGCCAAAACATCCTCTCTATTTTTGAAGGGCGCCCAATTCTCCGGCGTCTTGCCTGATTCAATTAATTGAATTGCCTTGCGCGCATACGTCGCCGCATCGCTATTGAAACTCTCGTTTCTATTTTCGCTGGCGAGCACTCCCTCATAACCAAGCGCGATCAGAACCTTCAGGTTCTCAGGATTATCCGCCAACACCTGCTTCGCCATTCCGTACGCCTTCGCGTAATCCTTGTTCGTGAAGCTGCCCAGCAGTTGCTGCTCACGATCTGCCTTCTCGGCGGCCAAACGCGCGTTGCGCAAGTCTTCTTCATAGGCTGAAATCCATGTCCGCAAATAACGCGTGTATTGATCGTCTTCCCTCCCGTACTTGGCCATGTAATCCTTGGCGGCCTGATAAGCGACTTCCGGATATGGGACGCGATTGTCAATGAACTTGTTGTAGGTTTTGACTTTATATTCGTCGTCGGTTTCCTGCACCGGCGTCGAACTGCGTGGTTGGGCGTGTACGCGGGAGAAACCGCTAAACGTCAACAGTCAGGCGAAAAAGATTGCGAGCGAAAAGAATTTCAGGAGAATAGAAGAGCCTCCTCAAAGTCCGCGTCT
>CBFHBI010000491.1:0-3525 GCA_965653755.1 uncultured Blastocatellia bacterium | reverse complement strand
ATGACGGCCTCCAGAACCAGAATGTTTACTACCTTCAAAAGGGATTGGATGGGACTCCGGAGTTGTTGCTCGATCCGAATAAGTTTTCTGCGGATGGCACGTCACGCCTCGGCGCAGGTCCTACCTGGTCGGCGAAGGGCAAGTACATCATTTATGGAATTTCCCAGGGTGGATCGGATTGGAACGATCTCTATGTGATGGATGTCGCCACCAGAAAGCCGCTCGAAGATCATCTGAAGTGGATCAAGAACGGCGGCGGATCGTGGAAAGGCGAGGAAGGCTTTTTCTATAGCCGTTATCCGGAACCAGAAAAGGGCCGGGAGCTCTACTCGAAAAATGAGTTTCAGTCCGTTTGGTATCACAAGATCGGCACGCCTCAATCTGCAGACGAACTCGTTTACGAAGACAAGGCCAATCCGCAGCGCTTTCAGAACGTGAGTGTCAGCGAAGACGGCCGTTACGGCTTTCTCTACATCTCTGAGCGCGGCAAAGGCAAGGATGGGAACGCTTTGTCATTTCGCGATTTGACGAAGACCGACAAAGACTTCACGCCGATTGTCAGCGACATCGGCAACGACGGTTATCGCGTAATCGACGACATCAATGGCAAGTTCTTGATCGAGACAAATCATTCCGCGCCGAACAGTAAAGTCGTGCAGTACGATCCGGCAACGAAGACTTGGAAAGACATCATTCCGGAAAAGCCCGAGCCGCTGGAATCCGCGGGCACCGCGGGCGGAAAGATCTTCGTCACTTATCTCAAAGACGTGACGACGCGCGCTTATGTTTACAGTCTCGACGGGAAACTCGAGAATGAAATTCTGTTCCCTGGACCAGGTACGGCGGGTGGCTTCGGTGGGCGCGACGACGATAAATTCGTCTTCTACAGTTTCAATTCCTTCAATCAACCGCCGACGACGTACAAATACGACATTGCGACGAAGAAGTCGTCGGTCTTTCGCAAGGTCGATATTCCAGGCTTCAACTCAAATGATTATGAAGTCAAGGAAGTCTTCTACAACAGCAAAGACGGCACGCGCGTGCCCATGTTCCTGACCTACAAGAAGGGAATCAAGCTCGACGGCAACAACCCGACTCTGTTGTATGGGTACGGCGGATTTAACATTGTCACGAATCCTGCATTCAGCGCGCTGCGCATAGCGTTGCTCGAACAAGGCTTCGTTTATGCATCCGCCAACATGCGCGGCGGTGGCGAGTACGGCGAGAAATGGCATGAAGCCGGCACGAAACTGAAGAAGCAAAACGTGTTTGATGATTTCATCGCTGCGGCTGAATACCTGATCAAAGAGAAGTACACTTCGTCCAAACGGCTGGCCATCGATGGAGCTTCGAACGGCGGATTGTTGGTCGGCGCAGTTGCCAACCAGCGCCCGGACCTGTTCCGCGCGGTGCATCAACACGCGGGCGTGATGGACATGCTGCGTTATCAGAAGTTCACGATTGGCTGGAACTGGGCCGCGGATTACGGCCGCAGCGACGCGAACGAAGCGGAGTTCAAAGCACTCTACGCGTATTCACCCGTTCATAACGTCAAACCGGGAACGCGCTATCCATCGATCCTGGTGACGACCGCCGATCACGACGATCGCGTAGTGCCGGCGCATTCATTCAAGTACGCGGCCGCTTTGCAAGCAGCACAAGCCGGCGACAACCCGGTGATCATCCGCATCGACACTAAGTCGGGTCACGGCGCCAGTAGCACGACGAAGCAATTGGAGCAAACGGCCGATATCGATTCGTTCATCATGTACAACCTCGGCGTGACGCCGAAGTTTTAGGAACGCACGCATCCTGCGTGCGGACCGCGGGCATCCTGCCCGCGTTTGAAGAAGTACAAGCCGCGGATTCGCGCCTTCATTTGCGTTCATCCGCGGCTAATCTTTTTCTCGCCTCAATCAAAGCTTCCGCGACTTGCGCCGGTGCCGTCCCGCCAGTTTGTGACTTCGTCCCCAGCGTCGCCTCGAGCGAGAGCGCGTCGAACACATCTTCGTCGATGCGCGACGTGAATGATTTGAGTTCGGCCAGCGGCAGGTCGTTCAGCTCGCACGTGCGCTCGATTGCCCGCAGCACAATCCGGCCGACCATCTCATGCGCTTCGCGAAAAGGAACGCCCTTGCGAACCAGATAATCAGCCAGCTCGGTCGCATTGAGGTACCCATGCGTCGCTGCGTCCCTGGTGCGCGATTCATTAACGCTAACATTCCCGAGCACCGTCGCCGAGATATCGAGACAATCTCGCACCGTATCGACCGTATCAAACACCGCCTCTTTGTCTTCCTGCATGTCTTTGTTGTAAGCGAGTGGCAAGCCTTTCATGGTCGCCAGCAGCGCCGTCAGATGTCCGAAAACTCTGCCGGCCTTGCCGCGGACTAGTTCCATCGAGTCGGGATTCTTCTTCTGCGGCATTAAGCTGGATCCCGTAGCCACCGCATCGCTCAATTCGAAAAATCCAAATTCAGCGGTCGCATAGAGAATCATGTCTTCCGCCAGCCGCGACAGATGCACCATGACGATGGATGCCGCGCCGCCGATCTCGATGCAGAAATCCCGATCGCTAACCGCATCCAGACTGTTCCGGGAAACAGAATCGAAACCCAGTGCGCGGGCGACGGCTTCGCGATCGATCGGGTAAGAGGTTCCCGCGAGTGCGGCCGAACCCAGCGGCAGAACGTTCACACGTTGACGCACTTCGGTAAGCCGTTCGTAGTCCCGACTGAGCATTTCAAAATACGCGAGACACCAGTGTCCGAAAAGAACCGGCTGCGCACGCTGCAGGTGCGTATAGCCCGGCATTACTATTTCGCGGTTTGCTTCGGCGAGATCCAAAAGCCTTCGCTGTGTGTGTTTCAAAGTTAAAAGGATTTCGTCGATTTGCTCGCGCAACCACAGACGAAAGTCTGTAGCTACTTGGTCATTGCGGCTGCGGCCCGTGTGCAGCTTGCGGCCCAGATCGCCAATCATATCGATCAGGCGTGCTTCAACAAACGAATGAACATCTTCCGCGGCTGATGCAGAATATCCGTCGCCGCTAAGGCCGCTCGCGCGAATTTGTCGCAGGGCATTTTTAATCTCTTCTGCGTCGGTCTTTGCGATCGCGCCCGCGTCTGCCAGGGCATCGCAATGCGCGATGCTGGCGCGCACGTCAACATCAAACAGGCGGCGGTCAAATCCAAACGAGCGATTGAACTGAGCAAAGCCGGCATCGGCCTCGCCGGAAAACCGGCCGCCCCACAAATTCTTCTCTTCGTTTCGTTTCATCATCGGCCTTTCCCGCCAGGACTAAGGCGCGCACACACGGCGCGCTCCTTGACGATTATGCATAAACAGGTTAGTTTATGCATCTATGCGCAGAAAATGCAACTATTATGCATTAACTCGCGTCTCAACAATCGGATGTTGAAGCAGGAGCGGCAAAAGAAAATTCTGAATTTGATTCGCGCCAAGCCGATTAGCACGCAGGAATCGTTGCGGTCTCATTTGGAGCGCGCAGGTGTGCCGGCCACG
>CBFHBI010000490.1:0-3537 GCA_965653755.1 uncultured Blastocatellia bacterium | reverse complement strand
ACGAAGACCGTCTCGAGATTGGCGACCTGGTCGTCGATCGCCGCCGTCATGAAGTGTCGCGCGCCGGAAACAAGGTTGACCTGACGCCGTTGGAATTTCAGATTCTTGATTTGCTGGCGTCCGAGCCCGGCCGGGCCTGGTCTCGTAACGATTTGCTCGATCGCGTCTGGAGCACCGAGTACGAAGGCTATCAACGGAACATCGATCCGCACATAAATCGCCTGCGGAAAAAGCTGGAGAGCGATCCGAAGAACCCGCATTACGTACTGACCGTGCGCGGTGTCGGTTATAAGCTTAACGAAAATCCGTGACGACGCGGAACACGAATCGATGTGCGAAAGCATCTAATTCGATCAACATGTTCCGTCTTGCAATCACCACCGCGCTTCTGATAATCGCCGGTGTCCCCACAACCGCTGGCCGGCGCGTGGCCGCGCAGCATAATCCACAACCCCAGACGCAAACGAAACCCAACATCCATCTCCATTGGGGACCGCGTCCCGGCGTCGCACGCTATCGTTTGCAGATTGCCGACGATCGCGATTTCCGCGATATCGTTTTTGATCGAGTCGTCACCGGAACTGAAACTGACATAAACGAATTGCCGCCGGGAAAATATTTTTGGAGAGTCGCGGCGCTTACCAATGTTTTGGGAGAGTTCTCGTCAGCGACGGCCATCGACACGTCTGCTTCGCAGGTTGTTACAAATAACGCGACGACTGATTTGCCGCAGCCTGAGCCGGCTGTTGCTCCGCAGATTACTACCGCCAAGGCGATCAGCACCGTGGGTGGTTGGCGCGCAGCCGTCGGCGATGTCGCGCGACCAGTCGTGGCGCATCTTCGCTCTGCCGACAGTTTCGAAATTGTCGGCACGAACACCGGCGGCGTCACGTTCGCTTTGGACAGCGTCAGCGGCGTTCAGCTGTGGAGGACACGCGCGGCAAGCGCGTCCGGAGTATCGCTGATTGCTCCGGTGATTATCCATTCGCAGACGGGGCCTGACGATGTGCTCATTTTTGATGGACCAGCGGCCGTCAAAATTGAAGGGAAGACAGGACGCGAGTTATGGCGCGCGACCCTGCCTCGTCCGCCATCTTCGGCTGTGGCCGGCGCCGACGCTCGCGGCTCGGTCGTGGCCATTATCGATAATTCACTGCGCAGTTTGGTGATGCTCAACGGTGTCACCGGAAAGATCATTTCCCAAGTTGAGTTGCCGGCTCGAGTCGCTGGGCCAGCGGCTGCCAGTCTCGATGCGACGGGGCAGTTTTTTCTGGCTTACGAAACAGGTGACCTTGAGTTGCGCGACGAATCGGGCACGGTAATCCGTTCCGGCTCGGCGGCCAGTCCCGCCACAACCGGACCAATCGTAGTGAAAGCCCGGCACGATGAAGTCATCAAGCGACAGGACATGGTTTTGATTGATACGCGCGCCGGCCTGACTGGGGTTACGGCCGGCGACTTGAAAGCATTAGGCAGAGTCACGAGTTCGCAGGAACTATCGCGCGGAAATCTTGTCGCGGCCGACCTCGATGGTGATGGCGTCGCCGAAATTTTGATGACGACCCAAGAAGGCTATCTGCTCGCCATTCACAGCGACAACGGCAAGATGATGTGGGACACGACGATTAACGAGACGCCGCAGGGCATGGCCTTTGCCGATTTGGACGGTGATGGCATCCTCGACGTGATCATGACGACCCCCAACGCGTTCGCTATCGCGTTGTCAGGCCGCGATGGCTCTCCAATTTGGAAAGACTCTCAGCCTGACGGTTCAGTTGCCAACCATGCGAGCGCCACGGCGCTTCGAGGGGCGGTCGTTGTCCCGCTCCGCTCAGGTACTCTGTTGGTTGCCGGTGACCCTTCACGCACCGGCCTGCGCGCAATTGAATTTCCCAAAGCCGCTGTTCGACGGTAGCGACATCCTGACTTACAATCATCGTCGATAAAAAATCTCGTAAAAGAAGATCAAGATGCTTTGGTACACAGGAAGTTTGTTGCTCCTCATTTGGTTTGTCCTAAAGTTCGTGCTGCATAAAGGCGGAGGAGTTCATGTCCTTTTCTTTCTCGCTCTCTCGTTTTATCTGATCCAATTAGCCCAGGACCGACGGACCAAGCAATACAAGCGCTCGCTCGAGTGATGTGCTTTCTGTAGGGGCAGGGCTTGTCCCTGCCCGTCTTATTCAACGCGACGGGCGGGGACAAGCCCCGCCCCTACAATTTAGTCATCAAAACTTGCCTGATTCCTCGGCTTCGGCAACAATGCTCGTGACTATCGCATCAATCAGAGGGAGCCCGCCCCCGGCGCCTGGGACAATCCGAAAGGGGTAATGAAATGAAGCCTTTGATTTGTCGATTTCTTGCGGTCGCGGCGATTTTGATCTGCACCTCGACAGCCGCTTTGAGCCAGAGTGATGCTACGCGCACGACGCTTGCGATTACCTATCCGCTCGACCAAACCATCGAAGTTCCGTTTCATGGCACGACCCGTCTGCCGCGTTTGAAAGGCAGCGCGACAGTCAGGCGTCAGGGCCGTCGTAACACCCGTGTGACCTTGCACATTGAGAACCTTCCGCGTGCGTACGAACTGGGAAGCATTTATACGACGTACGTGCTTTGGGCGATTTCGCCAGATGGACACGTTGACAACATGGGGGAGATTAAGCGCAGCGGCAGTGGGCTGGTCGATTCCAAGATCGATGTCACCACGCCGCTTCAGACATTTGCGCTGGTGGTCACGGCTGAACCTCATTTCCTGGTCCACGCACCAAGCAGGATGGTGGTGATGGAGAACCTGGCGCCGAAGCGACCCAAGAATTCTGAATTGGAAACCGCGGCCATTCAGTACATCGGTAACTCGAGCGACTACTTCCGCGATCCGCGCGTTCCGCCAATGGCGCAGACTGACTTTCGCGAAATTCCCGTGGCCCTATTAGGGGCACGCCAAGCGATCAATCTCGCGCGGTATGCCGGCGCTGAACAGGACGCACCGAATGAATACCGCGCAGCCCAGGCAGATCTGGAGCAGGCTGAAAGCGCTTTCCGCATGCATCAAGCTGACGGTGAAATCGATATTCTCGCGCGACGAGCAATCAGCAGCGGCGCGAAAGCGGAGGACATGGCTGTCGTGCGCAAGGCCGCTCGCGAACGGCGCGAAGAATTGGAGCGACGCGATAATGCGGTGCGCAACGCGGAGAAGGCAACCGACTCCGCTAATCAACAAATCTCGCAACTGCAAAGGGAACTAAACAATGAACGCCACGCGCGGGAATTGGCCGAGCGCGATGCCGTGAATGCGACGGAGCAATTGCGCGACGCGCGCACCGAAGTCGCTCGACTGCGCGACGAACTGCGAACCACACGCGAAGACGCCGAAGATGCCAAGGTCAAACTGGCGCGCATCGAAGGCGAGAAGCAAGCGGAGCAAGCGCGCATCGCCGCCGACAAGAAAGCGGCCGATTTAAAAATCGCCGCTGAGAATTTGAAGGCCAGTTTGTCGCGCTTCCTGGCTGTCCGCGAAACGAATCGCGGCATGACGCT
>CBFHBI010000489.1:0-3537 GCA_965653755.1 uncultured Blastocatellia bacterium | reverse complement strand
ATTCTGTTCGTGGCCGATGCGATGACCGGACAGGACGCGGTGCGATCGGCGGAGGAATTTCATCGCCGCGTCGGCATCACCGGCGTGGTGCTAACCAAGATGGATGGCGACGCGCGTGGCGGCGCGGCGCTTTCGATCAAGCAAGTCACTGGACAGCCGGTCAAGTTCGTTGGCGTCGGCGAGAAGTACGACGCGCTCGAACCGTTCTATCCGGATCGGGTTGCCCAACGCATTCTCGGCATGGGTGACGTGCTGTCTTTGATCGAACAGGTTCAGGACAAGATCGATCAAGCCGATGCCGAAGCTCAACTGGCGAAGCTGCAAAAGAACCAGTTCACGCTCGACGATTTTCGTTCGCAACTCAGACAGGTTAAGAAGCTCGGTTCTTTCTCAAAGATTTTGAAGTTGCTGCCGGATCAACTGCTGGGCGGCGTCGGGATGCCCGACCTGACTGACGAACAGTCAGAGATGATGGAGAAAGAATTGAAGCGCACCGAAGCGATCATCGATTCGATGACGCGCGAAGAGCGTTTGAATCACATCATTCTGAACGCGAACCGGCGCAGAAGGATCGCGCGCGGGTCCGGGACGACGGTGCAGCAAGTCAACGCGCTCATCAAGCAGTACACCGAGATGCGGCGCATGATGCAGGGAATGTTTAGTGGCGGCGGGCTGCGCGGCAAAATGATGCGTCGCGCGATGGGCATATCGGGAATGGAAGGCGGCGGCGATCCGATGATGGCGGGTTTGCCTGCGGCATTGCCGGGAGCGTCGCGTAAAAAGAAGAAGAAGAAGAAGAGAAGGCGGTGAATAGTGATAGGTGATGGGTAATAGCAAATTACTCATCACCCATCACCTATCACCCATCACTGGAGGTAAACTTGTTAGCAATCAGATTAATGCGAACCGGCGCCAAGAAGCGGCCCAGCTATCGCATCGTAGTTAAAGAGAAGCAGTCCAAACGCGACGGCGCGTATCTCGAGAATCTCGGGACGTACAATCCGACCCGCGAGCCCGCTGAGATCAATCTCAAGAGCGAACGCGTGCAGTATTGGATTGGCAAAGGCGCGCAGCCGACTGACACTGTTCGTCGCTTGATCAAGCAAGCTGCGAAGAACCAGGCGGCGGCGGAATCTCAGGCTGAGGCTGCGTAATTATCGTTCAGAGTTCAAGCTCTAGCTTGTGTGTGGTATCCGAGAAGCGCAGCCTAAAGGCTGAACTCTAAACCTAAATCCAATGCGCGAAACGATCGAAATGGTAGTTAAGGCGCTCGTCGATGATGCCGACGCCGTGGACGTGCGCGAGATCGAGCGCGAAGGCACCACGCGCATCGAGATTCGCGTCGCACAACCCGACATGGGCAAGGTAATCGGCAAACAGGGCCGCACCGTGCGCGCGCTGCGCTCGCTCGTTTACGCCGCCGGCGTGAAGCAGCATCGCCGCTTTGTCCTGGATGTAGTTGAGTAGCGCAAGTTGTTAACTTGCGATGAGTAATTCAGATGATCCGATCGTGGTTGCGCACGTAGTTAAAGTGCGTGGCCTGCGCGGCGAAGTCGTGGCGGATTTGCTGACTGATTTTCCGGATCGATTTCAGCATCTGGATTCGCTAATCGGAATATCGGCGGACGGGTCTCATCGATCTTTGCAAATTGAAGAACAGTGGTTCCACGGCGACCGGCTGGTGTTGAAGTTCGCCGGCTTCGATCAAATCGAAGAGGCACAAGCACTGGTTGGTTTGGATTTGGCGGTGCCGGCTGACGAGCGCGTCGCACTTCCGAGCGACAGCTTTTACGAATGGGAACTGATCGGGTGTCGCGTGGAAACGGTGCGCGGTGTCGCCGTCGGCGAGGTCGAGAAGATTATCCGAACCGGCGGCGTGGAGTTGCTTTCAGTGTTGGACGCTGATGGTCGCGATCGACTGGTGCCAATGGCCAGCGACATCGTGATTGAGATCGATAAGAACCATAGACTGATTCGCATCGATCCGCCGGAAGGACTCTTGGAATTGTGAGTGTCAGAAGCCCGACCGTCAGGGAGGGCCAGTTGCATAACATGCCCTCGCTGACGCTCGGGCTTCTGACACAGGATGAACATCGACATTGTCACGATTTTCCCGGATTACTTTCGCGAGGCATTTGATTACGGCATTGTCCGGCGCGCGCGCGCCGCGGGTTTAGTAGAAATCAAGGCGCACGACCTCAGGTCGTGGACCTCGTACAAGCATCACGTCGTAGATGATCGGCCGTTCGGCGGTGGCGACGGCATGGTGCTGAAACCGGAACCGATCTTTGCAGCTGTTGAATCGCTGACGGGCGCGCGCCGACGGGAAGACGTTCCCGCAACGAAGCGCGTCGTTTTGTTGTCGCCGCAGGGAAAACAACTGACGCAATCGTTGGCCGCGGAGTTCGCACAATGCGAACAGCTGGTCCTGATTTGCGGGCGTTACGAAGGCGTCGACGAGCGCGTCGCCGATGCGTTGGCAACTGACGAAATTTCGATCGGCGATTACGTCTTGTCCGGCGGAGAGCCAGCGGCGCTTGTGACCGTTGACGCAGTAGTTAGATTGATCCCCGGAGCGTTGGGCAGCGAAACGTCAGCTACCACGGAATCTTTTTCGGATGGACTGTTAGATTATCCGCATTACACGCGGCCGCCTGACTTTGAAGGAATGAAAGTGCCGGACACTTTGTTGACCGGACATCATGCGGAAATCGATCGCTGGCGTCGCGACGCCGCAAAGGAAAAGACGAGACGCAATCGTCCGGATCTTTTGAAAGAGTAATTGTCAGAAGCCCGACCGTTAGGGAGGGCAGGTGGCGCAAGTTGCCCGCGCTGACGCTTGGGCTTCTGACACGAATTGGAGTTAATCATGAATCGTTTGGACTACGTCGAAAAGACGCAATTACGAAATAACATCCCCGATTTTCAACCCGGCGACACCGTGCGCGTGCACGTGCGGATCAAGGAATCGGAAACCAAAGAACGTCTGCAGGCGTTCGAAGGCGTCTGCATTGCGCGCAAGCACGGCGGCGCGCGCGAGACGATCACCGTGCGCAAGACGAGCTTTGGTGTCGGCGTTGAAAGAATCTTCCCGTTGCATGCCACGATCGTCGATCACATCGACGTCGTTAAGAAGGGCCATGTGCGTCGGGCAAAGCTTTATTATCTGCGCAACCTGCGCGGCAAGGCTGCGCGCATCCGCGAGCGCGACACGCGTCAGAACGCCGACATCGCCGGAGCCGCCGCTGCTGGCGGAAACGGCGAAGCATCCGAAGGCGCGAAGTAGCACGTCAGTACCACTTGCGGTAGCGGGTGGGTGTTTGTTGAATAGGATGAGCTTTGATCGGAAGATGACCCACCGGCTACCGCAGGTGGTCCTGACATGCGCATCGCGATTGACGCTCATTCAGTTGGCGCCCGCCTCGGCGGCAACGAAACCTACGCAGTCAATTTGATCGAAGCCCTCGCCGAAATCGATCAGAAAAATCAATACAGCCTCTACGTTACCAAGCAAGCCGCGCTGGATCGCTTCGCCAC
>CBFHBI010000488.1:0-3540 GCA_965653755.1 uncultured Blastocatellia bacterium | reverse complement strand
GGCCGCGGGGGCCACCGGATCCGTTCGGCGTGTCAGTCCGGCTCAGGCCGGGGGCATTGTGGCCTGCGGTGGTGCCGGATCAAACTGACGCCCCCCGCAGGGTGAGGCCCGGCTGGCCGTCGCCGGAGGACTGGGCGTGGACCAGCGCGGTGTACGCTCCGCCTCGTGCGAGTAGCTGCTGGTGCGGTCCGGTCTCGATGATCTTGCCCTCGTCGTAGGCAATCGTAAATTCATTCAGCGATCCAATTGAGCCGGCGATGAAAATTACGATGTCGCACGAACGCACCAGCACGACGTTGCGGCCCTTCAATCCAAAGCCCGTATGGACCAGCACGTCGCAAGCATCGATTGGCAAACGAAATGTCTCAATGTGCTCGCGTTGATTTTCGCCCGGTGAAATCCCGACATGAAATGCGCCCGCGTCGCGTGCCGCCTGGCCAACGAGATGAATGACTCCCGTGGTTGCTCCGGTAAAAAGAATCACATCGGCGCGCGCAATCGTTTCGGCGAGAGTGCGCGCCGCTTGCGCAATCGCAGGGTTCGCGGGCGCTTCTGCCGACCCCATCACACCTATCTTAATCTTCACAATATTCTCTTGTTTAGAGACGGGCTACTGCCGGCCCTCGTGGTTACGCAACGAAGGGCGGGCAGTAGCCCGCCTCTAAACCGATTAATCAGATTTCGAAATGTTCCGTCTCCAGCGCGGCCGTCACTTGGTCCGCACTCACCTTATCTGAGTCGGCCGCCGGAAACTTCTCTTTGCGGTCCCACCAAGACTTGGTTGCATACCAAGCGATACCCGGCAGCATAAAAAACACTCCTATACTCGCGGTGACTACGCGGGGGGAAAATCCGAATCGGTCCATCAGTTCGCCGACCACGTAGTTAGACGTCGCCATCGTCAGCGTGGCCAGTCCCAGTTCGGCGGCGAACACACGGCCGCGAAATTGATCGTCGGTCGCTCGCTGCAACAGCACGGTCGAAAAGACCCAAAGGATGCTGCCGCCCATGTGTGCGACCGCGAGAAAAACCAGCGCGAGAATAAAACTGCGGCTGACACCGAAACCAAAATAGAAAAGTCCGCCCATGAGAAATCCGATCCCGATCGCAGTTTGCATTTGCGAACGCGTCTCGCCGGACCAGCGTCGCGCGATGAATGGGCCAATGGCGGTGCCGATACCGCGAGCGGTGAACAGCACGCCGATGCCGGTCGCTGCTTTGCCGGCGATCGGATAGATACGCTCACCAAAAACGGCGAGCAAAGTAAGAATGCCGCCACCAAGTCCCCAAGCCGGTTTGACGAGCAGGTAAGCCAAGACGCGCGGCCGATGATTTACGTACCGCGCGCCTTCGATCGTTTCGGTAATCCCCAAAGCCTTTCCAATCGTGAGCTTCGACTTAGCGCGTTTGGGACGATGCGGAAAATGAACGGTGGCGATCAGGATCGCCGACGCGACAAATGTCAGCGAGTCCAGCACAAACGCCACGTTCGTCCCAAACAAGCCGGCCACGAAACCGCCAACTGCTGCGCCAAGCGTAAGCATCACCGACCAGGTGACCGCGGCGATAGCATTCGCCGGTACCAACTCGCGATCAGAGACGATGGAAGGAATCGCTGCGGTCTTGGCGGGTTCAAAAAATGTCGAGAACCCAAGCTGCAACACCGTCAGAAGATATACCAACCACATTTGATCGGCACGCCGGACAAACAAGAATCCCAGGACCACGACCGCGCGCATGATGTCTGCCGAGATCATGATCGTGCGGCGGCTGAATCGATCGGCGACGACACCAGCGCCCGGACCGAGCACGACAGTGGGCAGGAAACGCGCCACCATAATCAGTGCTACTGATCGACTCGACCCAGTCAGGCGCAACGCGATGGTGTAAACGGCGATCGTGTCGAACCAATCGCCCATCTGACTGACAACCTGGCCGAACCAGAGCAGGCGGAAGGCACGATTGCCGCGCAGTAATTCACCGTAGCCAACGCTCTGCCGGGATCGCCGCTGCTTTGCAGGAGTCTTGTCTGCTGTCACTGAATTCAAGGTTCACAAAAAGTGCACTGCACCCAAAGCGATTGTCAACTAGTACGTGGTCCACGCGGGTTGGTTTCCGCTTAGTTGTGCGGTGACCCAATTTGCCTTTCTCTGCGCCCTCCGCGAATACCTCTGCGCCCTCTGCGGTTTAAGATCTCGGGCGAAAGCATTAACCGCTGAGGACGCAGAGGCATTCGCAGAGGACGCAGAGGTCTAGCCTTCCCACAGAGTCGTTTTAGCAAACTCTCGCTCTGGTAACCCGGCTGGCCAGTTAATCTTTTTGACACTGTCAGATTGAATAGTGACAGAGACGAAACGAAGGTGGCTGTGATTATTACGCGAAATTTGAAAGGGAAGTCCTCGGCACGGCGGTTGTAAGAAGCAAGGCGCGGCTAGTTAGTCCCGACACGTCGGGACTGGACAGCGGCCCACCGCACTGGGTTTCCTAGCCGCCTAAAAGATTCAAGCGCTAGCCAGACCGCTTGCCCAACACCCCAGGTAACGGACGCGTGCCAGCATCCGTTAACTTGCCCGTCATGCGCCGAAAGTAAATGCTGAGTTGCTCCAGCAAACTGCTTTCGGCGCAGACTTTTTTGCAGAGAAGAATTATCCGCAGATTACGCAGATTACAGTGATTGAAATACAGGCCATGAGTGCCCAGTCTGTGGTTTTGTCTTAATCTGTGTAATCTGCGTAATCTGCGGATAACTCTTCGCCGCAAAACCAACTAATTTTCTTGACAATTCAACGCCGACCAGTCAAATTGGAAGAGTGGCAAGCGGGACCACGAACCGTCTATCCCGCAACCGGCCAACATCCTGATGGCCGTCTGAATCCAGCGCCTTTGTCCCGCTGTGTCCGCTCAACGCGTGAGCGCTCAAGCCGCGCCCGCCTCAAATTTCCGAGTAGTCTGCGCTCTCCGACGGCAGACAGTCTGCATTGATTTATTCAAATGTCTCTTTCATCAATTGAAACCAGCGCTGCCGCAACTTTGCTCATCGTTGACGATGACAGTTCGGCGCGCGAAGACCTGCGCAGCATCTTCGAAACCGCGGGTCACAGAACCATAACTGTAAACGATGCGCCGGCGGCTTTGCGTCTGCTGCGCGAGCGGCCTTGCGATCTGGTGATGCTCGATGTCGAATTGCCCGAGGTCGATGGCTTGTCGTTTTGCCGGTTGGTGCGCGCGCAACCGACGCTGAAGCAATTGCCGTTGGTTGTCTTTTCGGCGAACGACAGCGAAGGCCGCAAGGTCGAAGCATTCACCGCCGGCGCTGACGATTACATAGTCAAACCCTCGACGCCCGGCGAATTGATCTCGCGCGTCAACTCGCATCTGGGAATGGCCCAGCGCGAATCAGAGCTGCGCGGATCGAATCGCGAACTGAGCTTCCTTGCGGATCTCGGCCGCGGATTGCTGCGCACGTTGGAACCAGAACAAGTCGCGCGACGCGTGGCCGGAGCCATCTTCGAAGGAACCAAGGCGGCACAAACTGCGTGC
>CBFHBI010000487.1:0-3541 GCA_965653755.1 uncultured Blastocatellia bacterium | reverse complement strand
GAACAATACGAACGCGCCACGAAGATCATCGACGAGAACCGCGACACGATGGTCCGTCTGGCGGAAGCGCTCCTCGAGCACGAATCACTCGACGGCGTCCAGATTCGTCGCATCGTTGCTGGCCTAACGCTTGACGACACCACTCCTTCAAGTGAGCCAAGCGTTCAGCAGGAACTGCCCGGCACAAAGGAAAAAGAAACGAAACCGCTGAAGCCGATCCTGCCGCCGATTACCGGAGGCACGCCGGCGCCGGCTTAAATGAGCGAGCAGTTTTTTCAACCGGAAGCGAGAGCTTTAGCTCTCGCTTTTTCTTTAGTCGCATAGTTGTCTCCGCCGTCTGATGTGCGTTTAAGCCGCGATATTTCGAACAAGTGCATCGTGAAAGTAACGGATGACGCTTGCTGCCCGCCGGCCGATTCTAGAGTTACTCTCGCTTCATTGTCTTTCTTAAATTGTTGACTTCCTCCGGCTACGGGCATATCGTAACGGCCAGTTCACGCTCGTGGGGACTTGTCCTGATGGCTCCCTCGCCCACCGGTTCAATCCTCGGCTCAATCACCTGTCCGAATGATTCAGGAAGGAAGGGAGCATGTCTTCCAAGAAGTGCCGCACTGGCTGTCTCCATACGTTGTTTTGTTGCTTGATGGCTATCCTGCGAGGGTTGAAGCTGGTCTCCGAGACATTCTATCGGGACCGTTGTTCGTGTGAGGTCAAGCTGGTCGCGATTAAGTTCAATCACGATAGTTCTGCGTTGACGGCCGATGCGATTAACCTGAGGAAGAATTTCACCACGGCGGTTGCAGTGCCGGAATGGACCAGTGGCAAGACTCTGGCGATTGATTCTCCCGCTGCTTACGCGATCAAAGAAACGCAAGGGAATAAAATAACCATTCGGGCCAAGTTCACCATTAGTCCGCTCGCGGCCACCCACGCTGAGATCAAGGCCGAGGGCGGTGGCGTTCTGGGGGCACTGGATCCGCAGATAGTAAACTTCGCGAATGGAGTTTCAGTTCCCGAGTTCGTCTCGTTCGAATTGCGTCATCATACGATCGGAAACGACGGCATTAAGCTCGCTGACATCACTTGGAATTGGAAATACCGTTGCTGTGGCGGAAGTGTCTGGGACCCCCTGGAAACCACTCACCATCGCATTTACATCATTCTCGAAGAGCCGAAGTCGCCGTGGAAGCAGCAACCATTCCCCGACACGCAAAACCCCTGGACCGAAGCGCTCGACTATGCTTGCGTGTGGGCGGGCGGGAAAAAGACTCGTGACGACGCGGCCACCGCCATCACTGAACAGATCAACGCCAACTTGGGTCTCGTTTACGACAATGCCGTGGGCGCTTCGCATTACACGGGCGGCGGCTCTGTCTTTGAGTTGACCCAGTTTCTCGCTTACCTAAAGAATGGAACGGGACTCGGCAACATAGTGAACTGCACGGACTGCGCCACTATCACAACCACGTTCTCGAATCTCGTTGGCTGTGACTTGCATGCATCAAGGATGGGATGGAATTTCAATCTCACGCCTTTCGGCGGCATCGGTGCGGCGAGCTTTGGCTGCCCGGGTTTGGGTTGCGGCTTTAGCTATCACGAAGTTGCGTGGAAGGGAGGAAACGGCAACGCCGATCCGTTATTCGACGCCTGCTTGCGAGTGGATGGCGATACAAATCCCTGGGCGCCTCCGTACACGGAAATCTTCCCGGTTAATATCGTTTTTTCGACGAATCCCGGCGCACCTTTGCCTCTAGCGGTTCCCTTTAATGCCCAAAGTTACAAAGAGAGATTGTGCACCAACGACGCGGCCGGCATCGGTAGTTGCAATCCGACCGGCCCGTGGGCTGGCACTAACAACGGAAGGAGGCCGGTGAAATGATCGACATCAATAACGAGTCCGATGCTGCTTATCGCGAACAAGTTAAGCAGAACTACGATTTTTATGAATGGGCTGGACGCACCAAGGAAGGTCAGGGCGACGTGCGCCTCACAGACTTTCACCTCGATGAACTTGAAGGCTGGTCATTAACCCAGCAGGAGGACCTGACACCTTCTGTCCGTCAAACGAGGGTTGTGCGCTATGTATTTTCTGCCGCTGACAACCAACGTTTAGTGTCCACGGTTTTCACCTGCGACTCAGTAATCGAGGCGCACGAATCGTTGATCGACGTGGTCATGACTTATATGGCGCCTAAACTGCCACGTTGCGAGACGAAAGGACTTCCAATTGGAGACATTTGTTTTGCCGGCCACGGCGACCTTAACGTCGCAGTGATTTTCGCCCGATTCAATATCCTCACAGAGATTCAGAATACCGGACCGCACCTCACTTCAGTAGATGAGTTTGCGCGCGGCATCGACTCGATGATTTTTGGCCGGTACAAGAGAACATGACGAATTCGCACGGCAGATTATCGCCTCGTTATTCGTCATCCATCCACTCCGAAAGCAAGACGCAGTAATACGACGTCGAATCAATTGAAATAATCCGGTCGCCCTCTGTCCAAACTATCGACGTGAATAATTCGCCGGTTTGCGGATTTCTGAGTTCGACAACTGCGCGTTGGCCGATTATCCTTCCCGCGCGATCGATTTTTTGTTTTTCTGGTGACGAGCTTTTTAGCATTAGCTCGAGTCGCGCTTTTTAATCACCTATTAACTCAAGCGTAAGTCGCGTATTCCGCAAATCCCATCCATGACTGAAACCGCAGACGTAGTCATCATCGGCAGCGGCATTGTCGGATCGAGCGTCGCTTATCATCTGGCCCAGCAGGGCTGCACGAATGTGCTCGTGCTCGAGCGCGAAGCGCATCAGGGCAAAGGCTCGACGGGGAAGAGCATGGGCGGCGTGCGGGCGCAGTTCACCACGCCGGTCAATATTCAGATGTCCAAGTATTCGATCGACTTCTTCTCGCAGTTCGATGAAGTCGTCGGTCATCCGGCGGATTATCGCGCGCATGGTTATCTGTTCTGTGCGACAAACGAAAAGCATATCGCATATCTCAAAGCCAACATGGAGCGGCAGAAAGCGCTCGGCGTCACGAACGTTGAATGGATCGGGCCGGAAGACATTTTAAAGTTTGTGCCGCAGCTGCGCGTGGACGATATTCTCGGCGGAACATTTTGTCCGACGGATGGCTTCGTCGATCCGCACAGCGTGATGATGGGGTTTATGCTGAACGCGAGAGAAAAAGGCGTGCGGCTCTGGCTAGACACGATGGTCACGGGAATTGATTTGGAGTGCGGCGGCAACGACGCTGCTTTGGATTCCGCTGGAGGGCGTTCGACGGTTGATCCAAAGCGCCGTCAAAGCCGGCGCACTCCAAAAGACGGCGCCCGCATCAGCGGTGTTCACACTTCGCGCGGCTTTATCTCAACGAACGTTGTCGTCAATGCCGCCGGTGCGTGGGCGGCGCAGATTGCGGACATGGCCGGCGCCGAGCTTCCAGTCGAGCCGTTGCGTCGTCAGCTTGTGCCGACTGAACCTTTCGATCAACTGCCGCAGCGTTTTCCCATGGTGATCGACATGTCCACCGGCTTT
>CBFHBI010000486.1:0-3550 GCA_965653755.1 uncultured Blastocatellia bacterium | reverse complement strand
ATGGAACACTCTCAGGTTGGCGATGGGAAAGAGTTCGTCTCGTATGCGCCCGGCTATTGGTCCCGCAATGGCGGGATTGCGCCCGAGCTCTGGAACGATTGGAAATGGCAGCTCAAGAATCGTGTTACCTCGCTTGCTCAGCTTGAGCAGCATATCGATCTTAGCGACGAGGAGCGGAGTGGTGTCCTGCTTTCGGGTGACAAACTCGCGCTGGCGGTTACACCACATTTTTTCAATCTGCTTCCTCGCGACAAGAATCCGGGCGATCCGATTCGGCGACAAGTGGTTCCGCGGGTCGAAGAGACATGGGCTTCGCCTTATGACATGGCCGATCCGTGCGGCGAAGATTCGCACATGCCGGTGCCGGGACTGGTCCATCGGTATCCCGATCGCGTCTTGTTTTTGGTCACCGACCGGTGCGCGGCATATTGCCGGTACTGCACCCGCAGCCGCGTGGTCAGCGGCGTCGGGGAACAGGAACTGCACACGGATTTTGAGGAAGCATTTCGCTATCTGGAACAACACACCGAAGTCCGCGACGTGCTATTAAGCGGCGGCGATGCCCTCATTTTTTCGGACGAGAAGATCGACAGATTGCTCACGCGGTTACGCGCGATCAAGCACATTGAGTTTCTGCGCATCGGGACGCGCGTTCCGATTTTTCTCCCCCAACGGATCACACCCGAGTTGTGTGCGATTCTAGCGAAACATCATCCGCTTTGGATGAGCGTTCACGTAAACCACCCGCGTGAGCTGACAATTGAAGTGAAGCAAGCACTCGAGCGTCTCGCTAATGCCGGTGTTCCGCTTGGCAATCAAAGCGTGTTGTTGGCCGGCGTGAACGACGATCTCGAGACAATGAAAACGCTCGTGCACAAACTGCTGATGTGCCGCGTCCGGCCATATTACATCTACCAGTGCGACCTGATCAATGGCTCATCCCACCTGCGCACCTCGGTGGCGAAAGGAATCGAGATTATCGAAGGCCTGCGCGGTCACACCACCGGTTACGCCGTACCGCAATTCGTCATCGATGCACCCGGCGGCGGCGGGAAAGTGCCGATCAATCCGGGCTACATCCTCTATCATGACAACGAGAAAATCGTGATCCGCAATTACGAGGGCAAAATCTTCGAATACCCGGAAACCGGCAACGAACAGGTCCAGTTCGCTCCTCAGCGTGAATATCACGACGAGGATCTGTACTCGTGATGCACGTTGCTACTTGAGAAAACGTTGCGTCTCAAAGTGAATGGAGCGAGCGGGACGAGGTGCGAACTGCACTTGTATTTCAGGGACCGTTGGGCCGCGAGAATGGCGGCGAGAGAGTCGGAAGACGAGCGAGTCCAATATCCCGACGAGGACCTGTATTCCCAGACAGGATTTAGGGGTCTGAGTTGGATTCAGAGGAATCTATGAATCCAGGAATCGTTAAAATTCCTTTCCTGCTTTCTTGGGTTCCTGATTAAATTCTTCTATGTCTGGAGCCTCTTTGTTCCTGCCTCAGCTGCTCGTCTCCGCGTTTCTCGCGATTTTGTTTCTGCAATCGGGCGTCGATAAGATCGTGGATCGATCAGGAAACTTGCAATGGCTGAGCGGCCATTTCGCCAAAAGTCCGTTGGCTGGTTTTGTCCCGCTGTTATTCACCGTTCTTACGGTTATTGAAGTGGCGGCCGGGGTGCTGAGCGGGATAGGTTTTCTCGCGCTGCTCTTCGCGCAAAGTCCGATGATCGCATTTTATGGCGCGGTCGTTTCAGCGATTGCGATTCTTTGTTTGTTCTTCGGCCAACGAATGGCGAAAGAATATGCGGGCGCTGCGATTCTAGTTCCGTATTTTCTGCTGGCGCTGGTCGCGATTTATCTCCTCAACCACTAATGGACACGAATAGACACCAATTTTCGTTCACTGGTGTCAATTAGTGTCCATTCGTGATTATGAAAACGCTTTCCCGAATTCTCTTCGCCTTTTCAGCGTTACTACTTGCATTCGGTGCATTCATTCACACATCGGCTTTCGGTAAAGTGTCAGCTACCGTGGCAAAGTCCGATTTGCCGGAATTTTTTGGCAAAGGTTTCAAAGTGCTCTGGCTGCAGGATTCGGCTCTTCAAGTTGTTTTTGGAATCGTCTTCGCTGTTCTGGCCATTCGACCCACGGCGGCTCCTCGCTGGACCGTTATCATACTCGCGCTGCTTCTTTTAACCACGGTTGCATTGGTTTATTCGATTATCGGGAACTTTATTGCCGGTCATCTTTTTCTCGCCGCCGCAGTCGCAGCGGTTTTGGGTGCCGCGCTGAAGGAGAATCTTCCGACTACTAATGGACACAAATGAACACGAATCGTCTGACCAATAGTTTCAATTAGTGTCTATTCGTGTTTCGATTTCTCGCTCACTTCACTGTCAGCGTGGTTTTCATTCCGCGCATGGTATGAAAATCCACCGGGCAAGTAACGTTGTAGGTGCCGGGCTTAAGATTCACTTCCAGCGTCGCAGTTTGACCGGGTTTCGGATTTGGCGACAACTTTTGATCGACGCCTTCGCCTTTGATTTCAAAGGTATGCTCTTTTCGGCCGGCATTCTTGATCACAAATGTCGTTAAGCCGGGTCTGGTTGTTGACGGCATATCGAAGTGGTAATCCGTCATCGTCACGTTCACACGGTGGGTGGCTTCGCTCGTCATTTCTCTGACCGCTTTTTTGACGCCTTTAGCTGTACTCTTCGCGACGTCTTTGGCGGTCTCGGCTGTGTTCTCAGCAGCGTCTTTCGCTTTCTCGGCCGGGCCCTCCTGGGCGAGAGCAACGGACATTGTTAAAGAGGTGATGATTGAAAGGAGAATTTTCGTGGTACTAAGGAATCGCTCGTGTGGATTGCGCTGCGCGCTTGATTCGAATGTTGATTCCTGGCCGAAGTCAGTGGGAGTAAATGACCTCGCCGCCAATAATTGTCATCTCGTTTTGAGTCTTTAGAATCTCCGGCTCGGCAATTTTCATGATGTCGGCGGAGAGGACAGTGAAATCGGCGAGTTTGCCAGGTTCGATTGAACCTTTCTCTTTTTCTTCGAACGACGCGAAGGCCGGCCAGATGGTAAACATTTTTAGCGCGTCTTTGCGTGAGACTGCTTGCTCGGGATGCCAGCCTTGTCCCGATTCGCCTTTGATGCTTTTGCGCGCGACGGCGGCGTAAAATTCAATCATCGGCTCCCCGCGCTCGACGGGCGCATCTGAGCCGCCGGCAATGACACAGCCGGATTTCAAAAACGATTGCCAAGCGTAGGCCCCGGCCAATCGATCCATTCCAAGTCGAGCTGGCGCAAAGAATAAGTCGCTGATCGCATGCGATGGTTGCATGGACGGGATCACGCCAAGCTTTGCAAACCGTGGCAGGTCCGCTTGATCGACAATCTGTGCGTGCTCAACTCGCCAGCGCGGCTCTTTGATTTCTCGTTGGTCAGGCGGCACTGCTTTGAACGCGGCCTCATAAAGATCGAGAATTGTGCGGTTGGCGCGGTCGCCGATTGCATGCGTCTCAACCTGGATTCCGCGGCGCAGCG
>CBFHBI010000485.1:0-3562 GCA_965653755.1 uncultured Blastocatellia bacterium | reverse complement strand
CGCCGGCCGGAGAAATTCGATTCAAGGTCGCCGCGGCCAAGGCCGCCGGCGCGCGCGCGTTGCTGGTCATCAGCGACGAAGCAAAGCTGCAAGACGATCGGTTGGCGCGGCTGTCATACGATAATCAAGGCGAGGCGGGAATTCCGGTAGTCGTTATTTCGCAACGACTTGCCCAGAAGCTGCTTTCGCCGGGAACTTTGGATGAATATCGGGCCTTCGCCGACGTCCGCAAAGTTGATCCTCATATCAAGACCGATCGTCCGAACAGTCCGGTCGCTGAAATACCCAGGTCGTTAGCTTTACGATACGTAGACGTCCGGAAAAAGATCGATGCGACGATCGAGGTCAATCGCCACCAATCGCCCTCATTCAACGTCGTCGGCATTCTGCCGGGCAGCGATCCGAAATTGAAAGACGAGGCGATCGTGATCGGCGCGCACTACGATCATCTTGGGCGCGGCGGCGAAGGCAGTCTCGCGCCGCGCGAAGGCGACATTCATCACGGCGCGGATGACAACGCGTCGGGTACGGCGGGTTTGCTGGAACTCGCGCGGATGCTCTCGACGCAAACGCCTAAGCCGCGGCGCACAATCGTCTTCATCGCTTTCAGTGGCGAAGAAGAAGGTTTGCTGGGATCGGATTACTACGTCAATCATCCTTCATTTCCGTTGGCGAACACCGTCGCGATGATCAATATGGATATGATTGGCAGGCTAAACGATAACAAGTTAATCATTGGCGGAGTGGGAACTGCGCAGCCGTGGCGAGATTGGTTGCAGAAAACTAACGCGAAGCGGATGGTCAAAGGAAGTAACGAACAGTTTCAGTCCGCTCTTGTTTTGGATGATTTCTCGCTAACGCTCAACGAAGACGGTTACGGCCCGAGCGATCACTCGTCCTTTTATTCAAAGCAGATTCCGGTGCTCTTCTTTTGGACCGGCAACCACGAGGATTATCACAAGCCTTCGGACACCGCGGACAAGATCAATTACGAAGGCGAAGCGCGCATCGTCGCATTCATCGAACGGATCGTGCGCGACATCGATAAGAGTGACAAGCGGCCGACTTACACCGTGGCCAAGAGCGATCCGCAGCAGCGCACCGGCTTCAATGTTTATCTCGGCACGATTCCGAATTACGCTGATGCGAATGACGGTTTGAAGCTCGACGGCGTGCGCGACGATTCGCCGGCGGCGAAGGCTGGTCTGAAAGCGGGCGACAAAGTAGTGAAGCTCGCCGGGCGCGACGTGAAGAATGTTTACGACTACACGTATGCCTTGGGTGAAATGAAGGCCGGCCAGGAATACGAAGTCGAAGTGATGCGCGACGGCCAACGCCTGACGCTAAAGATCATTCCGGCCGCGCGAAAGTAAGTCAGAACTGCCTGGCCGTCGCGGACAGTTAGCTTTACGAAAAACAGAAAGGCACTAGCCGAACGAGCCATGCTCTAATTCGATTAGTGCCTTATCAATTGAGATCAACCACCCGCTACCGCAGGTGGAACGGACTCACTACCAACGAGGTTCGCGATCGTTGCGGTTGCCGCGCTTGTCGCGGTCGCGATCGCGGCGTCCGCCGCCATAGCCACCGCCACCGCCATAGCCACCGCCGCCGCGATTGCCGCCGCCGCCGTAGCCGCCCGGACCACGGTCCGTGCGCGGCCGAGCTTCGTTGACCGTCAAATTGCGGCCGCCGAAGTCCTTGCCATTAAGCTGTTCGATTGCGGCCGCCGCATCTTCGGGCGTCGCCATTTCGACAAAGCCGAAGCCGCGCGAGCGGCCCGTCATGCGATCTTCAACAACTGAAGCTGATTCGACATTCCCGGCTTGCGCGAAATGATCTTTCAACTCGTCGCTGGTTGTTTGGAAGGGAAGGTTCCCCACATAAAGTTTCGTAGCCATACTTATCGTGTTTCCTTTTGTGCTAAGGGAGGCGCGGATGGGTCATTCAATCGCTTCTGGGGAGAAACTTGCGGTGAAACGCGACGCATCCGATGCTCAAGCTTTGCGAGAGCGGCTCCTAACAGTTGACAACTAACCTCACTCTCTCTTCAGCCGAACGTCGTCGCCTTCCAGCACGGACCGGCGCCACCTTCAGTGTGGCGCGAGAGCAGGACCTAACGCGTGGCAGTATGACAGGCAAGCCGCGCTAAAGGCAAGCAGACTGAGGCAAAGTGCCGCACGGCCGAGCCTCAGGCAATTACGGAAGCCGCAAGCTTCAGAATCTGCGCCGGCGTCGATCTTTGCGCTGCACCGCCGCGTCAAAGAGACCGGTAGGCTCGAGCACGGTGATCGTTTCGCCGCCGTGGCGCAGAATTCCCGCTATTGCCCGGTTAGTTTCGAGGCCGTGATCGGCGCCTTCCGTTTCGATGTCCGCGGCGGAAACTGTGATGGTTTCACCCACCGAATCGGCCGCCAGCGCAAGTTGTTCGTCGCCCCGCAAGGAAATTATCGCCGGCAAGATTCGCGGCAAGGTCAACGCTTCACCAAACGCCAAAACCGTCGGATCGAGTACGGTTAGCATGCGGCCACGGGCATAGATGACCCCCAAAATGGCCGGCGGAGCGTTTGGCAAAGGCGTCGGCAACTTCGCTTCCGCCGTGCTTTCGACGTCCGCCAGCGGCACGGCAAAAGTGCGAGTGCCTGCAGCGAACAGAAACAGGTCACACAGTTTTGGCTCATCTTCGACCGACATGACGGCGATGTCCGGAATCGCAGCGATAACTTCGATAAACAGTTTCCGCATCAAAGCACGTGCACATTTGGCTGTCAATAATCTCAAGCGCGGGTCGCGGTTCGAGGGGATTCTGACCGACGACTCGTTGTGATAGAGTGAGCTGAATCCACCGCCCGTGCCGGCGAACGAAAGGATGCGCTCGATGGATGATTTTGATCAGTATCGGGCCGAGATGAACGAGAAGTTACTCGGCAGCGGTCATCTCGGCATAAAAAGGTTTTTTGCCCTCGATACTCAGGCGTACGAGGACGGCGCGCTCGACAAAAAGACGAAGGAGTTAATGGGTCTCACGGGTTCGATCGTTTTGCGCTGCGACGATTGCATCACCTATCACATCAAACAGTGCGCCGAGGCCGGCGTTACTCGCGAGCAGTTCGTGGACGCGTTCAATGTCGCACTGGTGGTGGGCGGATCGATCACGATTCCGCATCTAAGAAAAGCCGTCGAGCGATTGGACCAGATTCTGGCGAGTGAAAAATGAACCGAACACTGCACAGGGCAAAGGGCAAAGCGCAAAGGGCGAAAAGGTGCGAGCTTCTCCGCATCAAAAACCTCTTCGCCCGTCGCTCTTTGCCCTTTACTCTTTTCCTTTTGCTCTTTGCAATTCTTTCTCTGTGTCCTCTGTGGTTAAATTTTTCTTCGTCTTCATCGAAAGGGCTCGAAATGCCCGGACAACGTGGAACCATTCGCGCCCCCGAGCTCAACGGCGCGCGCGGTTGGCTCAATACCGATAAACCGCTCACGCTCTCCGCGCTCAAAGGCAAAGTTGTGCTGCTGGATTTTTGGACTTATGGCTGCATCAACTGCATGTACATCAGTCCTGATT
>CBFHBI010000484.1:0-3563 GCA_965653755.1 uncultured Blastocatellia bacterium | reverse complement strand
TGAGTAAGGAAGTCTGGCAGTGTTGGCCGAATTAGGCGCCGGCGAGTTCTTTGGCGAGATGGCCCTCATCGATGGCAAGCCCCGCTCGGCTGATACGACCGTGATCGAGGACGCGCGCCTCGCGATTTTGTCGCGAAAGGATTTTCTCGCTTTCGTGCGGAGCAATCCCGATGTCGCGATCGAGATGATTAGTGCGGTCAGTAACCGGATGCGTCGCACTGATGAACTGTTGCGCCAGCGCGTGGCGCGCAACATCAACGACGAGGACAACGCTCAGAAGACCCTGGCATCCCGAATGGCAGACATGATCGCGGAGTTTGGCGGCAGTTGGAAGTTCATCGGCACCGGCGTCACCGTGCTGATTTTGTGGATGGTGCTCAACACCTGGTTGCTGCGCGACGCGGCCTTCGATCCGTTCCCTTACATTCTGCTTAACACGTTGCTGGCAATTATGGGAGGCCTGCAAGCGCCCATCATTCTGATGTCGCAGAATCGCCAAGCTGCCAAAGACCGCTTGCGTTCTGATCTTGATTATCGAGTCAACTTGAAGAATGAACTTTCGTTGGCTGAGATGATGCGCCGCTTCGAACTCTTTGAGAACGAAAAGCTGCCGCTGCTATTGAAGCAGAATAATGCTCAGCTCGTCAGTGAGCTGCAGAACAATCATTGAAGACTGCGCGAGCGACAGCTCGACGTTCGAAGTTTAGAGAGCTTCCAGTTTCACCTTGTTGTCACGGCTGAGATACCTGGCGAGAATTAGCAGCATGACGATTCCAAGCATGTTGGCGAGTGTGAGCATCACGAACACGTTCGGGTCTTTGAAGTTTTGAATCGCGACAATCACGCCGGCTGCGGTATTGCGTTGGGCCGTACCGAGCCCGCCGACATCTTCGAGATTGTCTTTGCCGTAGCCCGCGAGATAGCCAAGACCGAAAGAGACCGCGACGAAAGCCAGCCCGACTGCAAACGCGCCCGTTCCGATGATCTTCATGAGATTGGGAAAGTAACCGATCAGCGTTGCCACCACCATCGCGTACATCGCCAAGTTGCCAAGTGTGCCGATCCATGGCTGCACCTTCTTACTTAGGCTAGGAACGACAGCGGCTATCAGCATTCCTACAGCAATCGGCAACAGCATCTGCAACAGCAGCGCTTTAGCGATTGCAATGGCGTTCACGTTGACTCCGGAAAGCACGAGCGGCAGCACGAGCGGCACGTAGCCCACTGTAACCACCATCAACAGCATCATTACCGCTGCGCCAAGTGAAAGGTCGTGCTCGGCAGTCTGCGTGAGTTTGATCAAGAAGGGCGCGCCGGCTCCCAGACTGAAGATCAGCAGGCCGGCTTTGAAGGCGGGATCGAACGGCGCTATGTACAGAGCACCGATCATCAAGAGCGGCGCGAAGATAAAATTCGCGGCCAGCATCTTGAGCATGAACGGCCAGTTCTTTAAGTGCTCGGCGATGGCCGACGGCTTCTGAGTGAAGCCGACATTCAGCATCGTACAGATTACAAAAACCGGCGCGATGAATTGGACAGACGTTCTAAGACACTGAAACCTGGGCTCCTAATCGCGACCCTCACTGCACGTCGTTAAGGGCAGAATAGAACGCCCCAGCAACACTCTTTTACTGCTATCGAGTGAAATCGCGGGCAGACCTCAGCACGGACGTTAGGCAGAATGAGCAAAGTACGTAACTGTCATTTTTGACAGTTAGTTCAACCGCTCTCACCTGTCTAAAGTGCGAGTGTTTGCGACCCGTCAGCTGAAATAGCATTCGACGAAAATGCCCGCGGAATTCGCAAGCGGACTCCCGATTTGTTTGTCTAGAGAAGCTGACTAGAAGGAGCTAATTCAAGATGGATATCAAGCCAGCGGCGATGGCAATGCCGAAAGATACTTCAACTTTGCCACAAGGAAAGTACGGCCCGATCTATCCGAAGAGTCCGGCGTGTTATGGATTCACCGTCATCGCGAAGATTATCCCAGGGCGTGAACCGGTTTTTCACGAGTACGCGCAGAACATTGAAAAAGCTGTGGCCGCCACGCCGAACGTTCTGGCGCCGCTCAAACTTCATTATCTGCGCTGGGTGCTGTTTCCGATCGAAGGCGTCACCTATTTTATGTACCAGGGAATCTTCGATACCGATTTCGACAAATACACCGAAGACGCGGTCGCTATCTTTATCAGTTTGGGAGTGAACACCGTGTTCGAGAACCTCGAGGGTTTTCCCACAGATTGGAAGACGAACCCGGAGGCGTTCATTAAATTCGTCCGCGAACACCAATGCCCGAGTTTTATGGAATACGGCGAATACCCGTTTGTCAGTGCCGACGAAATTAAAAAGGCGCTGAACGTCAAGTCAGCCCTGTCGCAGATGCTGGATCAGATGCAGTAAGGCGGAGGATCTGGAGCGGAGAGACATCATGAGCAACAGAGCGCGGACTTACAATCAGGAACACATCGCTCGCAAATACAGGCCGGGCAAACGGCGACTGAGCATCTACTGGAGTTGGAGCTATCCATGGGAATCGCAACGCGATCTCATGGAAATGGAGAACCGCTTTTCGACCATGACCGAGGTGCGCCGGGTGGTTTGGCCAAATTATGAAAAGCCGGAATGGAGCACATCTCAATTTCTCCAGGGCATCTCGGGCACACTTGAATTGTTTCATCGCTCGGCGTTGAGCTTTCAAGAGGTTGCCGGCGAAGCCAGTGGACATCCGGTCGCAGTCTTTCAGCGTATCGATCAGGCGGGATACAAGCAACCGATCGACGAACGCATTCTGGATGACTGCGATACGCTGCTGGTGTTTGGCTTGGACCATCTTGCCTCGGGGGAAGAAGCTTCGTCCGAAGAGGTAGAAGCGATAAACGAATGGCTCAAGCGTGAAGGCACGTGCCTCGTCCATGCTCCGCACCACGACGTTGGATTCACTGACGATCTGGAACAGCGTCAGGTGGAATACAAGCATCACGGAGATGCCCTGGTGCCGCGTCAGCAACGATTCAGCTCGTATACGCGCTCGCTATCGAAGGCGCTCGACATACCGGTTTGGAACACATGGGGGTTGCGGCCGGCACTCGTCGAAGGCACGCGCGATATCGCACCGCTAACCGCGTTTCGAGATCTGGACAAGCGTGGCCTGCTCAATAACGTTCCTACTCTCAACTTTCATTTGCATCTCCCCCACTACGAAGTGACGAATGACGATGGGAAGACGGTACAGGTGTTGGCGCGTCAACCAATCGATCCCAAGCGGCCGCACCCGTTTACAGCAGCGGGCAACACGGAATTCAACTGTTTGCTCTGGCTGCCGCCGTCGGGCGAACGTGCGGGTGACATCGTGATGGTTGATTCAACCAATTTCACGACGCTGTTTGGCGGCACCGACAGTCTCAAAAACTTCTGGAAGAACGTAGCGACGATGTGAGCTAAGACTGATCTACTCCCTTCTCCCTTTGGGAGAAGGGCTGGGGATGAGGGTCTAGCGCAAGGTTTATGGCTGGAATTTATGGCGAGAGATGAATTCGCTCGAAGCGAATCATCTCTCGCCATAT
>CBFHBI010000483.1:0-3569 GCA_965653755.1 uncultured Blastocatellia bacterium | reverse complement strand
CCGCGTAATTTACGCGCTGGATGATCTGCGTCGAGACCGGCGCAGACTTCAATCCCAGCCGGGCGCAAACCTTCTCTTCAACTTCCGGGTCGAGATGCGCGAACGCGCCGACGGCGCCGCTGATCTTTCCCACAGCTACAGTCTCTCGCGCCGTTGCCAGCCGCGTGCGGTTGCGCCGCATCTCGTCGTACCACAGCGCAAAGGTGAGCCCGAAGGACGTCGGCTCAGCGTGAATGCCATGCGTGCGTCCGATTTGCGGCGTGTGCTTGAATTCAAAGGCGCGCCGCTTCAGCACTTCCAGCAACGCGTCGATTTTCGGCAAAAGAATGTCGCACGCATCGCGCAGCAGCAAAGCGTTAGCGGTATCGACCACATCCGACGAAGTCAATCCGAAATGGACGAAACGCGACGCTTCGCCGATCGACTCGGCCAGATTAGTCGTGAACGCGATCACATCGTGGTCGGTTGTCTTTTCGATCTCGTTGATGCGAGCGACGGAAAATTTGGCGCGGCTCTTGATCTGCTCCAGCGCCTCACGTGGAATCGTCCCCATCTCCGCGTGCACTTCGCACACGGCGATCTCCACGTCCAGCCACTTCTGGAATTTGGTCTCTTCCGACCAGAGAGCGCCCATTTCGTGCAAGTTGTAACGGTCAATCATTCGTCAATAGTAAATCGTGAATCGTAAATAGACGCAGGCAGTTTTTCTATTCACGATTTACGATTCACGATTTCGCCGCACTTGAACTCACATAGTACTTCGCCAGGGCCCAGTGTCCACCATGTTCGATTAAGGTGAAAGTCTCGATCCCTGTAATAGGTTTTGGCGGTGTGCCGATCGAGTTATTGAAAATCGTGTCATAAATGAGAACTACTGAGTGTCCGGCAACGGGCGCTGTCCCAGTTTCTTCTTCGCGCGCACTTTGCAAGTTTCTATTGCGAACGCCACCCAATTTGTCGCGCGCTTGCTCCAAAACACGCTTCGATTCTTCGGCCGTCATCTGAGAACGCCACTCATCTGACGCTTGCGCGTAAAGCTCATCGTATCGACCAGCGTCGATATCTTCAATCGCTTCTTGCAAGGCAGCTTGAGCGCCTGCCGGAATCCCACTGCGACGAACGCTCGCGTTGCAGCCGGCGATGCAAACAAGCACTGCATAAACGAAAAAAATGCGGCTGGGCCGCCGCATCTGTAAGATCAATCGATTCGTTGCCCGCTGAACGAAACCATTCATCAGACTTATTCTAACCCGATCCTTCGGCGCGTTGCTTGGCCGCCGCGGCCAACGCTGTCAGACGCGCAATTTTCTGTTCGTGCGTTTCGCCTGCAATCGGCCCTGTGTCTGTCACGCCCGCGTACGTCGATCGTCTATTCAGACTGCGATCTGGACCGCCGGCGCTGGGTGTTGAAGTCCGGGTCGGCGTCGTGGCGGCGGCAACCGTGTCGGGTGCCAGCTCCCCAGCGGTTTCCGCGCCGGCCACTGGTGAAGCGTTCGCCGCCGGCTCACTCAAAGGAGCGGCGGACGCGGCTCCGGTTTGCGCTTGCGCTTCGGCGGCTGGTCGATGCGCGTCTGCGCTGGGCGATGAATCAACAACTGTCACTGACGCAGGTTCGGGTGCGCCGCCTTCTTCGGCGCGCTTCTTCGCGCCAGCGACAACTTGCTGTAATCGGGCAATCTTCTGTTCTTTGGTCTCGCCCGCAACTGGACCTGTATCAACGACGCCGGCGTAAGTCGATCGTTTATTCAAAGTGCGATTGGGAGCAGCGGCGGCCTTCGCCGGCGGCGTCATGGCTTGCTCGGCAACCGCGCTCGCCTGCGCTGCGGGTTTCCCAGGCTCTTTCGCCACCACCGGCGGCGTTGCGGCCTTGGTGACGGCGGCGGCCGGAACGCCGTGCGGGGGTTCGGTGCCGGCAGCCTCGACAATCACATAGACGCCTTTTTCGTTCTTCTTGATCTCCGGCAGCGTTCCGCCGGCGGCTTGCAGCAAAGCAGACAACTCCGCTTCGACGAATCGTTTCTGTTTATCGGGATCGCGCACGTGCCCGAGCGGTGGTCCCATGTAGAGAGCGCCGCAGATTTGACACTTGAACAGCACATCATCGCCGCGCAAATGAACTTCCGCAGCTTCGCCGGCGGTCTTCAACTGCTTCAAGTGGCCGTTACAAAGTTTGTTCGTCTCGTTCCGCTCGTTGCAGACGGTCTGCGCGTTGGTGATGCGCTTGGGTGCCTGCGTGGGTGTTACGAGCGGCGCGGTCGCGTCTTTTGCGGCTGTGACTTCGGCAGACATGGTAATGAAACCGCAGCGAATATAGCGATGAACGGCTGATAGTTCAACCTGAAGTTTGCGATGAGGCGGACCAGATTTGAAATTCAAATTGGCGTGACGTGATATTCTCTTGCCGTGCTCGCGAAATTTCTCGGCGTCATTTGGCGACGGCTACCTCGCGCCGTCCTCAATCATGCTTCCCGGCTGGGCCAGGCGCGTTTCACGGTTACGGTGGCCGCAATGTTATTCGATGACGAGCGGCGGATTCTTCTGCTCGAACATGTCTTTCGCGCTGATCGAGGATGGGGCGTACCCGGCGGATTTGTGGCGAGACGAGAGCAGCCAGAACAGGCATTGCGTCGCGAATTGCGTGAGGAGGCAAACATCGAACTTGAAGACGTCAAGCTCATCTTTACGCGCACGCTCGGTATTCTGAAACAAGTGGAAATTTATTATCGCGCGCGGGTGATTGGAGATCCCAAAGCGTCGAGCTTTGAAATCAAACAGGCGCGATGGTTTCGTTTGGATGCACTGCCACCGGATCTTTCAGAAGACCAGCGAAGATTGATCGAACGCGCATTGTCGCTCGATGAAAAGTCTCACTAATGATGTTATGCTACGCGCCGAACTGGTGATGGGTGATGGGTAAGAAGACGGTTTATTATTACTTATCACCTTTCACCTATCACCGTTCACCGATTATCTAAGGAGACTCTATGGCAGCGACTGGCGTCCAACTAATTCCATCACCTGAAGACATAATGCAAATCCTGAAACGCACCGGCGCGTTTCGCGAAGGACACTTTGTCTATCCGAACGGCAAACATACGGCGCACTATTTTCAAATGCCGCTCGCGTTTCGATATTACGACACCGCGCGCGTTTTGGCAGTCGCGTTGAGCCTCAAGTTCCGGGTTGAACGCGATATCGCCAGCCAGTTGCCAAAGGTCGCCGTTATCAGTCCCAGCTCCGGCGGCATTCCGGTGGCCTTTGGCGTCCGCGATGCGCTCAATGCCGAACAAATTTATTGGGCCGAGTATGAGGCCGGCAAACGAGCTTTTCGCCAATACGTCAACCAGGGCGAAATTAATCCATGCATTATTGTCGATGACATCATTCGCAGCGGTAAAGCTATCGAGGAGACGGTCGAGTTGGTGCGACATCTCGGCGCGCCGATAATCGGCTGCGGCGCCATCGTCAAATTCAGCGCGGCTCCTGATTCGGTGGGTGACGTGGCGATCAAATCGCTGGTTGACTACGACGAGCAGTTCTACGATTCGGCCGGCGATTGCCCGCTATGC
>CBFHBI010000482.1:0-3577 GCA_965653755.1 uncultured Blastocatellia bacterium | reverse complement strand
TCCCTGTCTGCGTCTCACGCGTGAGCGACTTGGCTTATGCAGTGCGCGATGCGTGCGCGGTGGCCGACATCGTCGAGCTTCGTCTTGACTGCTTATCTGAATCCGAACTGTCACAAGCCGTGGATGAAATCAGAGCGATACGCAAAATGATCGGCCGTCCCGTAATAGTTACGCTACGACCAGCTGAGCAAGGCGGACACTGCGCGATCAGCGCGGAAGATCGGCTCCACTTTCGAACGCAAAATTCAACGCTGGACGCGGACTATTGGGATGTCGAACTCGATGTGGCGCAGCTGCTGCAGCGTCGCGAGGCGGCAGGTAGTGTCGTAGATTGCGGCGTGAGCGATTGGGATCGGACCATCTGTTCGCATCACGATTTCGTGGGAATTCCTGCCGATCTCGATTCGATCTACACGCAGATGGCCGCGACCAAATCGCGCATCCTCAAGATCGCCGTGCACGTGAACGACGCGTTTGATTGTCTTGAGGTTTTCAAGTTCTTGCAGCAGTCGCTTGCAAACAAGCGCGAGATGATCGCCATTGGGATGGGCGCTCGCGGGATTATGACGCGAATCCTCGGTCCTTCGCGCGGATCATTCTTAACGTATGGCTCCCTTCATGAAGAAGGCGCTACGGCGCCAGGGCAGATCACCGCGCAAGATTTGCGCGAGATCTATCGAATCGATCAAATCGACCACGAAACCGAGGTATTTGGAATTATCGGCCAACCGGTTAGCCATTCATTGTCGCCGAAAATTCATAATGCTGCTTTTGCCGGTTTGAAGGTGAATGCGGTGTTCATTCCATTTGAGGTGCGCGACGTAGTTGCGTTCGTTCGTCGAATGGTCCACCCAAAGACACGTGAACTCCACTGGAATCTCGGCGGTTTGAGCGTGACCGCGCCGCACAAGTCGATGGTGATGCAAGTGCTCGATTGGATCGACCCGGCGTCTCGGGAAATCGGCGCCGTGAACACGATCGTGGTCCAGGAGGATAAACTGTTCGGCTACAACACTGACGCCGCCGGCTTCATCGCGCCTTTGCGCATGAAGTTCGGACCGCTTCGCGACGCGCGGTGCGCAGTGGTGGGCGCTGGGGGCGCGGCGCGCGCATGCGTCTGGGCGCTAAAGCAAGAAGGCGCAGAAGTGACGGTTTTCGCGCGCGATGAATCCAAGTCGGAGTTTGTTGCGAAGACATTCGGCGTCAGTCACGCGCGGTTTCCGCCGGCGGACTTTGCCGGTTTCGACATTGTGATAAACACGACGCCGCTCGGCACTCTTGGCGAGCGCAACGACGAAACGATCGCGACCGCCGAACAGTTGCGCGGCGTGCGGTTAGCTTACGATCTCGTTTACAATCCTTCTGAAACCAAGTTCTTGCGCGAGGCACAGACTGCGGGATGTAGCTTGCTCGGAGGTCTTGAAATGTTTCTGGCGCAAGCCGTCGAGCAATTCAAGCTATGGACCGGTCGTGAACCGGACGAGAACGCGATGCGGGCCGCTGCGCTGCGCGGTGTAAAATAATCGAGAACCTTCCGTTGAAATCAAATTCTCACATCGATCGTTATAGTCGGCAGACGCTCTTCCAGCCGATCGGTGCTGCCGGACAACGGCGCCTCAAGACTTCGCGGGCCGCGGTCATCGGTTGTGGCGCGCTTGGGTCCGCCCAGGTTGAATCATTGGCGCGGGCTGGTGTCGGAAACTTGCGAATAATTGACCGCGACTTTGTTGAATTTTCAAATCTGCAGCGACAGACGATGTTCACTGAAGGCGACGCGGCAAACCGTTTGCCCAAAGCTATAGCCGCCGCAAATCACATCGGCGAGATCAATTCGGAAATACATGTCGAGGCGGAAATCGCCGACGTAAATCATTCCAACATCGAAGCGTTGATGGAAAATTGTGACGTGGTGATCGACGGCACAGACAATTTTGCGACCCGATATTTAATCAACGACGCCTGCGTCAAGCACAAGGTGAATTGGATTTATGGCGCGGCGGTTTCGTCGTATGGGGTGACCATGACGATTCGTCCAATGGTCACGCCGTGTTTGCGTTGCGTTTTTCCCGAATCGCCCCCGGTTGCCAGCGGGCCGACCTGTGACACGGCCGGCGTAATCATGCCGATTATCAACATCGTGGCGGCAGTTCAAGTGACCGAGGCGCTCAAGTTGTTGACTGGCGGCGAAGATGATCTGCACAAGTCGCTCATGCAGTTTGACGTTTGGCGAAACGAGTGGCGGCGCATTTCAGTCGGACAGCCGTCTGCGGATTGCCCGACGTGTGCATTACGCGATTTTACGACGCTCACAGCCGACGACCGGGATTTTGCGGCAGTGTTGTGTGGCCGGCACGCGGTACAAATTTCTCCGGCGCACCCGGCGCGCGTCAATCTGGTGACGTTGGGCAAGAAGTTGGCGGCGGCGGGCGAGGTGAACTCTAACGATTATCTTTTGCGATTTCGCACCGGCGAATTTGAGCTGACGATTTTTCAGGATGCGCGCTCGATCATTCGCGGCACCGAGGACCTGGCGACGGCGCGATCGCTTTACGCCAGGTTCGTAGGGAACTAATTTTTCCATTCAACCATCATGCATCAGAAAAGAATTTCGATCGCCATAGCCATCATCATTATCTGCACTGCGTCGCCTGCATTTGCGTCCGAGCCTGTCATCTGGAACATCGGTTCGCGCGCGGAGTTATTGAAAGGCGAAGCCCGCGGCATCTCGATCAACGACAGCGGCGAAGTGACGCTCGCGCCCGAAACGACGCAGGTCTTCAATACCGAGCAATCTTATGTGTGGTCCACGGCGAGCGATGCGGCGGGCAACGTCTATCTGGGCACAGGCCACGACGGCAAGCTATTCAAGGTCGGAGCGGACGGCAAGGGATCGTTATTCTTCAAAGCCGCGGAACTCGATGTGACCGCGTTGGCAGTCGCCAAAGATGGGAGCATCTTCGCCGCTACTTCGCCGGACGGCAAAGTCTATCGAGTCAGCGCCGATGGGAAGTCCGAGGTCTATTTCGATCCGGCAGATAAGTACATCTGGGCGCTCGCTGTTTTGAATGACGGATCGCTCGCCGTCGGCACTGGCGACAACGGCAAGCTTTATCGCGTCCGGGCCGCGGGTGCGAAGCCAGCCGATTCGTTGCTGGTCGATACGAATCAGACCCACGTGATATGTCTCGCGGTAACTGGGCGGGGCGAACTAATCGCCGGGACCGATCCGGGCGGTTTGGTTCTTAGAATTTCTCCGGACGGAAAAGCGTTCGCGCTGTACGACGCGTCGTTAAGAGAAATACACGCGCTCGCGCCCGCGCCTGATGGATCGATTTACGCATTGGGTTTGAGTGACGCGGCAGCTACCACGAAGGCCGCAGCGGCGACCGAAGCAACTGCGGCCGCGGCAGTGACGGCAGTCGTGACCACGACCGATGAATCATCGGCCGTGCAGGCGCAGCCGACGCCGGGCCGCAGCCGAAATGATTTATCGAATGCGCGCAGTGCCGTGTTTCACATCTTACCGAATGGAGGCACCGATATTGTTTGGAGTTCGTCGACCGTCACTGGATTCTCA
>CBFHBI010000481.1:0-3598 GCA_965653755.1 uncultured Blastocatellia bacterium | reverse complement strand
GCGGCAGAAGACGCGGACGCGAGTCTTGCCAATCAGCCACGGCAGAATCTCGCGCGCCAGTTTGCCCGATCCAAGCACCGCGACTTCCGGCATTCCTTTGACGTGCTGGCGCACAAGGCTGCCGTACGATTGACTGCCGAGACCCTGCAAGTGTGCCGTACGCACGCGCTTCGCATCAATCATTAAGTTCGTCGCGAGCTGTCTTAGGAAATTGCCCCAGGAGTTATTTGGAAACTTCGCGTTCTGCAAGAATTCTTTGAACTGGCCCATCACCGCGGTCTCGCCGACAATCGGCGAATTCAACCCGCAGATGACTTCGAGTAGAAATCCATAAGCCTCTTGCGCACGAAATACTTCGACGAGGGGCCGAACCATTTCACCCGCTTCCAAAGACTGAATCAACTCGGTGTGGTCATTCGCATTGAGGAAAAGAATTCGGCGCAGGCACGTCTGCCATTCGAGGCCGTTGAGCAAAGCGGGCATCTGCTCCCGCGCCTCACGCCTCAGATTGACGATGACGAGCTGACTGATCACGCGGCTATTCTAAGAATCCCGCGATTTCGATTGTCATCGGTTTGTCACAAAAAGCGGAAATTTTCGCAGGCATGTGATGAAGATCACAACAGCCCTAAATGGAGCGCGGGCATCCCTGCCCGCATGAGCGCGAAGCGCGAACGATTTAATTTTACCGCAGATTTTGAGCTTGCTGCGCAAGCTTTGCGGGCAAGGATGCCCGCGCTCCGATATGGCGTCAGTTCTGCGCCGCGATTTGGTACTGCTCCAGCTTCCCGTCCGGCATTTCATAAGTCCAGGCCCGCAAGACTCGCTGCGGAAATCGAATGATATAAACCCGTAGAGTCATCCCACCGCGCAGGCCCTGACTCGTTTGAATGAACGACTGCGGGGTGCCAAGCGGTCCGAGTCCGGCCTGGAAATCTTTCAATGCGTCCTCGCTGAAATAAAAGTTCGCGTTGTCGGTGAAGAGCGAGCGATCGATTTTACCTTGCTGCAGATCGGCAAAAATTTTCTTCGCCTGTTCAAGCTTTGCCGGTGTCGCTGGATCGTTCGTAGCAAACAAGAGTGGCGCAATCCCTCCGGCAATTGCGCCTGAGGCGCTCGCCGCGTCCTGATTCGTAAGCACTACAACTGCCGCACGATCGTCCGGAAAGATCGTGTTGGTGGCGGTGAACCCCGAGACTTCGCCGCCATGCGAGATCGCGCGATGGCCGCCTTGCGAATTCACATCAACACCCAGACCGTAATGCGTGTCCAGTCCGTTCTTGAGCAACACGTCGGTTTCCATCTCTTTGTACGACGCCGGCTTCAGTATCTTCTGATCGATGACAGAGATGTCCCACTTCGCAAGGTCCTCGGCCGTCATCGCGAGTTCACCTGCCGCAAACATCCAACCCTTCCCTTCTTTCGGCGCCGGGCGCAAAGGGCTGCCCGGCGCGAAGCGCAAGTAACCGCGAGGATCATTCTCGGTCAATGGACCCGCGTCGGTGTCGAAAGTGCTCTTGATTCCGAGCGGCCCGAAAACTTTCTGTTGGAGGAATTGAAGTAGCGGCATCTTGGCGACCTTCTCGACGATCACTCCGGCGATTACATAATTGGTGTTGCTGTATTGCCACTTCGTGCCGGGATCGAAGTCGAGCGGCTTCTTGGCCCACATGTCCATAATCTGCTGCGCGTTGGTGGCTTTCAGCATTCCCGGCATCACGTAATCCTGCGGCCAATAATCCTGATAACCGGACGTGTGCGAAAGCAGTTGGCGAATGGTCACTTCGTTCGCCCGCGTGAGATCGGGAACATACTTGCCGACTTTGTCATCGAGCGAAAGCCTACCTTGTTCCTGCAAAAGCAGGATCGCCGCGGCCGTAAACTGTTTGCTGATCGACCCAATGCTGTAGCGCATCTGCGGCGAGGCCGGCGTCTTCGGCTCGAGCCGCGCATCGCCATACGCTTTCACGTAAGCGATCTGTCCATCCTTCACGACGGCGATGGAAGCACTCGGCACACCGGTACGCGTGAGTGTGTCCGTGGCGACTTTGTCGATCTTTTCAATGAGATCGGCGTCGAGCTTTGCTTGAGCCAAGCCCGCAACAGCGGCCAGCAACACAAAGATTACGCAGGAAACGGCAGATCGATATGATTTCATTGAATCTCCTTATCAAATCTCCTTGAAGGCTAGAGCAATGCCACGAATTCTTCGACGGTCAACCCAATCTGTCGAATGATTGCGCGCAGCGTTCCGCGATCCAGTTCTTTGTGATTGGGAATTGTTGTTTGCGACGGGGTGACTTTCTCACCATTGTGATGTGACTTCCGCGTTGTCGATAAACGACGAAACCGATCTTGCCGAGCGCCTTGACGCATTCAGCGCCAGAGACGACCGGCAGTTTGCTCATGCCGCGACCTCAACGATCTCGACGCGATCGTCTGGGACCGGTTCGCCGCGTTCGCGAAGTACTTCTTCATGCAAGCAAATTGCTTCGCGCACATTGGCGAGCGCCTCAGCGCGTGTCTCCCCTTGACTAATACAGCCAGGCAGACTTGGCACTTCTGCTACTACGAAGCCGTCTTCGCCAGGATATAGAAGAACCTGTCTCGTCATAGTGCCGATTCTAGCATGACTACTTCTGAAAGGCCGGCAACCCATTCCGAACTCTCGAACCGAGAAAATCAACAGTCATTGATCGTTAGGGAAGATAAGTCTTAATTAGATATAGATAAATCACCATCACCATAGCTACCAGGGCTAAACTCGAAAACCCCGTGATCTTTAAAAAGACTCTTCCGCGCCGGAAGTGACCAGCCAAATCAAAACTCGAATAGTTGTCGGCAAATTCTTTGTTGACACGTTCGAGGGTTTTTGACATTCCTCCAGCCCAAGACAAATAACCGAGGAGACAAGCCAGAAATAGCAACGAACTCAAGCCGCCAAAAATCGATGCAACAAACTTGAGAGAAGGACTCGCCTTATCGGATAAGATATATCCAATGGCAGCTACGTTAATCGTAATGTAGAAGGCGAAGCCTTTGACAAAGAAGTTGGACACACTCCAAAGGAAGTCCACAAACCTCGTTAGCATATCTAAACGTGGGTCCAACTCCATTTGCAGTTACTTCTTCAACACCGGCAACACAATCCGCGATGGATACTGCGGCGAGTGATAGACCCGCTCGGTTGCTTTTTGAAAATCTGCATCGGTGCCCATCTTGTAATTCGCCATGAACTTTTGCGGGTTGCGGGCGACCAGCGGAAACCAGGTGCTTTGAATCTGCACCATGATGCGATGGCCTTTCTTAAATGTATGCACGATGCCGGGCATGACGTATGAAAGTTTCGCCGGCACATTCGGTCGCAGCGGCTCCGGCTTCTCAAAGCTGTTGCGAAAGCGCGTGGGCATCGGCTCGCCGCGCAGAAGCATTTCGTAACCGCCGGGACTGAGAATGTTACCGGGGGAATTCTCCGGCGGCTTCACGCCTTCGGGATATTTGTAGTCGTCGGGGAAGACATCGATCAGCTTGACGATGAAATCCGAATCGGTGCCACTCGAGGAAATAAATAGTTCGGGTTTGATGCTGCCGGCGACCG
>CBFHBI010000480.1:0-3605 GCA_965653755.1 uncultured Blastocatellia bacterium | reverse complement strand
CTTCATATTTCTTCGCCACATTCTCCGTCGCCAAACCCATGCTGAGATAAAAATCGGGATAGGTTTCCATCAGCGCCGGATTCGGACGAATGATGTGACCGCCCATGGGAATCATCGACATCGATTCCAGGCCGCCCGCGACGATGACCTGCGCGCCGTTCGTGCGAATCCGGTCGCTGGCCATGGCGATCGTCTGCAATCCCGACGAACAGAACCGATTGATCGTCATCGCGCTCGTCTCAACCGGCAGCCCGGCGCGAATCGCCGCCGCCCGCGCGACATTCATTCCCTGCTCGGCCTCAGGCATCGCACAACCCATAATCACGTCGTCGATCTCGCTCGCTTGCAACCCAGGCACGCGGGCGATTGCTTCTTTAATCGCAGCCGCACCCAAGTCATCGGGCCGAGTATCGCGCAGCGTTCCCTTTGGAGCTTTGCCGACTGCGGTGCGCACCGCTGATACGATTACTGCTTCTTGCATAATCATACCCTACGCTTCAAATCAAAATTCCACTCGTTTAGAGGCGGGCGTTGCCCGCCGCTTCGCCCAATTCTGTTTCCCGCCAATACCCACGAGAATCAACTTCAATGGGTACGACTCCCGATTCACCCTGCGAGTACGCGCTAGCTGGACCATTTCCATTTTGCAGGATGATCACAAAGCTGCGCTCTCACTGGATTGAGATGGACGTAGCTGAGTTTCTGTAAGATGAATCTCGGAGACCACAAATCGATAGATGAGAAACCCTTTTGCCACAACGCATGGGTATGAGCGCGTGATTGTGGAGGCTCTAGCTGAAGTTTACCGAGTGACGCTGAATGTTTGGCCTGTCTCAGCCAATCTAGAATCACCCGGGCCGACGAACTCTTCAGCCGCCCTATCACTTCGCTAATCGTCTTGATTCGCGGATTCAAGATCAAGTGAACATGATCCGGCATGACCACATATCCAATCAACTTGAAGTCACAGTGCTGTCTTGTTTCTGCCAGACTCTGGACAAATAGTTCACATGCGTGATCGCTCCGAAAGACCGGAATTCGTTTGAACGTGACAGTGGTGACGTAATGAAAGGTGTTAGGCTCGTCTGACTTGCACAACTTCATTCGTTGCCACCGGCGGGCAACGCCCGCCTCTAAACGTTTATAAAATGTAATTCAATTCCTCAGCGGCTTTCCCGTCTTCAACATATGCGCAATGCGGTCCTGCGTTTTGCGCGTTCCAATCAAAGACAGAAATGCTTCGCGCTCCAAATCCAGCAAATATTGTTCACTCACTCGAGTCTGATTATTCAAATCACCACCAGTCAAAATGCGAGCCAGCTTTTCACCAATCAGCGCGTCGTGATCTGAAATATATCCCGCGCGCTTCATCAGATGCACGCCCAACTTCAAAGTCGCCAGCGCGGAATTGCCTAACGCGAGAATGTCCGTGCGCTGTTGCGGCTGCACGTAACCGCCGGCTCCCAGCGCAAGTACCTGCTTCTTGGCATCGGCGATCAAACGATCGCTGTTCATCGAAATTGAATCTTGATCGCGCAGGAAACCAAAGTCTCGCGCTTCTTCGGCCGATGTTGCGACCTTGGCTAAGGCAATCGTTTCGAACGCGCGTTTGACGAAGGGAAACGGATCGGCGTCCTTCACGTCCGCCGGAATTGAATCAATCGCGCGCACCAGCATCTCTTTCGTGCCACAGCCCGCCGGAATGATGCCGACGCCGACTTCAACCAGGCCGATGTAAGTCTCGGCCGCGGCGCGCACGCGATCGGCATGCAAGACCATTTCGCAACCGCCGCCAAAGACCATCTGAAAGGGCGCGACGACGACTGGCTTGGCTGAATAGCGCAGGCTCATCACCGACGACTGGAAGTAGCGGCCAATCATCTCTAACTCTTCCCAGTTTTCGTCCTGCGCTTCCATCAGCATCAACATCAGGTTCGCGCCGACAGAGAAATTCACGCCCTGGTTGCCGACCACGAGCCCAACGAAATTCTTTTCGGTTTCCCCGATCGCAAACCGTAGCATCTCGAGCGTGTCGCCGCCGATCGAATTCATCTTCGAATGAAACTCGACGCCGGCGACACCGTCGCCCAAATCGATCATCGAAGCACCCGAGTTTTTCTTGATCACACCGGTGCGATCTTTCAAAGACTTCAAGACAATCGTTCCCGGTGGGTCAGCAAGTCGGCGGTATTCCTCGGAAGCGAAATCGTAATAAAACCTCTGGCCGTCCTTCTGCCGATAAAATGACTTGAAGCCCGCGTCCAGCATCGCCTGGACATTTGCCGGCACTGCGCGGCCTTCCTCTTTCAATCTCGCCACTGACTTCTCGAGCCCGAGTGCATCCCAGACCTCGAACGGCCCGAGCTCCCAATTGAAACCCCAGCGCATCGCGCGATCGATTTCGACGACCGTATCGGCGATTTCGGGAATGCGCTCGGCGGTGTAGCAGAGAGTCTGCGACAGTGTCTGCCAAAGAAATTGGCCAACGCGATCTTTTGACCAGGTCAAAGCCCTGAGCCGCTCGCGTGTGTCCTCGATATTTTTCGCCATGTCAAGCGCCGGCAGCTTGGCCTTCTGCGCTGGACGATATTCGAGGGTGGCGCTATCCAGCGTCCAAATCTCGCGCTGCTCGCCTTCGCCTTTCTTCCGTTGATAGAAGCCGGCTTTCGTTTTGTTTCCCAGCAGACCACGCTCGATCATCTTCGTGACGAAATCGGGCATCACAAAGATGTCGTGTTCGGGATCGTCGGGAAGATTTTCGTGCAGGTTCTTGACGACGTGCGCAAACACATCGAGACCGACAAGATCAAACGTACGGAAGGTTGCCGTCTTCGGACGTCCCGCCGCCGGACCAGTAATCTTGTCAACCTCTTCGATGGAATATCCGTCCTCGATCATGGTGCGCATCGTCACCAGCGCGCCGTAGGTGCCGATACGATTCGCGATGAAATTAGGACGATCTTTGGCGACCACGACACCTTTGCCCAAACGCTCGTCCAGAAATCCAAACATCGAGCACGAGACTTCCGGCTTCGTCCATTCAGTGCGAATGATTTCCACCAGGTGCATGTACCGTGGCGGATTGAAAAAGTGCATCCCTAGAAAGTGCGCGCGAAAATCGTCCGAACGTCCTTCAGCAAGTTGCGTCAATGGAATGCCGCTAGTGTTCGAAGCGACGACCGATCCGGGCCGGCGATGCTGTTCGACTCTTTCGTAGAGACTGCGTTTGATATCGAGGTTCTCGACGACCGCTTCGATGATCAGATCGCGATCCTTCAGCTTTGGTAAGTCATCTTCAAAGTTTCCGATGCTCACCAGCGTCGCGCGATCCGCCGTGAAGAACGCCGCGGGTTTTGATGTCTTCGCCGCTTGGAATCCGGCGCGGGCAATCGCGTTGCGATCCTGGACTGGAGCGCAAGCGTCCCCGCTTGCGTTCTTTGACGTGGGCAAGCGGGACGCTTGCGCTCCAGTCGGCGCAATGTCGAGCAGCAGCTTCGGTATTCCAGCATTCGCCAGATGCGCGGCGATCTGCGCTCCCATAGGGCCGGCGCCTAAAACAGCAGCTTTCTTAATCTGAATCATGGCCGGTCGATGTAACTGAATGA
>CBFHBI010000479.1:0-3607 GCA_965653755.1 uncultured Blastocatellia bacterium | reverse complement strand
CGTTCGCCTTCGCCTGAAGCTTCCGAGACAGTCGCCCGCCTCAGCCCGGCTCAAGTAGAAGCGATCAAATCCATCCGTGCGGAAGGCGAGAAGAAGGCGGCACCACTCGCCCTCCGGCTGGCCGCGGTGGCGAAGCAGATTTATGGGAACATGCTGTCCGAGAGGGAGGACGCGGTGCTGCGTCGTAAGCTGAGCCGCGAGCTGAACGAGGTGGCCGCGCGGCTACTCGCGATCAAGGGGCAGTCCGTACGGGGTATGGTCAGAGTCCTCACACCGGAACAGCGGGACTTCATCAGGGGTGAAATGCGGAAGCCTGGTGCGCCGGGGGACTTGTCGGAGTTGATAGCGCGCGTCTTCAGCGTCCCGGAGAAGTAGGACGTCTCATATAAGCATCCCGGCGCCGAACAACGACATGCGCCTGACGAAACGCGGGATTTCATGCTCCGATTATCGCTCGGGCGGCGAGTGATGCCTGGCGTTAGCGGCTGAGTTCCTCACAAGGTAGTAAGGCCCATATTATCCGCCCAGCGTTTGGCGGCGGGTCGTACAGTGGGTGACGGCCTCCGCTTCCACTACTTCACGTACTCCCAATGCCAAGGCTCATAAAAATACGGACGGAAGCCGAAGCGTTCCGCGTTGCGGACGAGCCACTTGTAGGCGGGTGTGTTTACCTGAATCGCGCGGTTTGAATCTTTTGTGTCAACCGGATCGCCGCCCACATATAAATCCAGCGCGCGGCCGGTGAAGTGGGGGCTATTAGTCGCGAGACCGGCGCTGCCAGCGTTCGGCGACTCGCGGCGTAATTTCTCCTGATATTCCTTCGATCGATAGCCGGAGATGATCTTGAAGAATTTCTCGGCCGGCGCCAGATCGTTTGGCGATGTATGGGCCAGCTTAAGCGTCGGATCGGCAATCGCCGCCGCGAGCATCTGCCGATAGGCCGCATAGGTCTGCTTTTCAACCTGCCGATTTTCTTCCAGACGCTCTGGGTCTAACCATTCGGCGGACGGAACCGTCAGTAATTGATCGGGCGTCGCCGGCGTTTTGTCTTTCAGGCGATTGTTCTGCCACTGGCCCACCAAAGCCATCCAAGAATTTTCGTCCAGCACGCCGGTCGCGTTCAGAGCTTTCTGTTTTTGCCAGCCGGCGATGGTGCTGGCGAAATCCGGCGATGAAGCGTCAAAGCCGACGTTGAACGTCTGACCAATCAGCGCGTCGTACAGATACCAGCCGTGTTGCTGCTTATTCCCGAAGATCCAGGCCAGATCATTTCGCAGCAGAGCATTCTGCGACGCGGCTTCGGCGAAAGGACTGGCAGACTTCGGCGCATCTGCATTGGGGGTCAAGACCGTGGGCTTAACCAGGGTCTCGGTTTTTTGCGCCGGAGTGGGTGACTGTCCGCTGATTGAGCGAGTGATGATTGTAGCCATCCCGGCGGCAAACAGAATCAGCGCGGCCGTTAAGGGAACATGAATTCTGAACTGCTTCATAACTGTTTTTCTTTCTGAATCGTGAGGACGCCTTATTGTCGGGCAGAATCTTGAGATGCGCAAACAGCTAGCGGCGTTTGATGCGGCGCTGAGATTTCTCGGCTATTTTCTTCGGCGGTTGCGTCTTGGCCGGCTTCTTCTCAGGCTGGTTGTTTTCGGCTTCGTCGGGTGGCGGAGCGCCGGCTTCCTGCAGCGACGCGGCGATCAAATCATCGTTGGGGCGAACGCCGTCGGTAAAAACAAAGACGTGAAAATTTGCGTAGCGTTCGCGCAGCACCTCGATACGGCCGTCGTCTTTCAGGCGCGCGAGCTTGGCCATGACGAAGTTCTGTTCGGCTACGCTCATGTAGCGATAATCGATATCAAACGCTAAGCCCGTCGAATGCGGCGGCGTTTCGATTGTCGTCGCCGCGCGATTGAAGCGACGCAAAGTATGCTGATACTGCTCCGGCCGCACGAGCGAGCTAATCGCCAACGGGCGATCGAATTGAAGGCGATATGCTTTGGCGACTTCCTGCAAGACTTTTAGAGCCTGCGGCCTCAGTGAACTCAACATTACGATCTTCAGTGACTGGCGCTCGTCAGGACTTTGCAAGTTGTAGGAATGGCCCCGAAAATTCCCGGCGAATGATTCCAACGACCGGTAATCCGCGAACAGGCGCTGGCGCATCGATGGATCGCCGTAATACTTGTCGAGCAGAGGCTTTTCGGCATTCGTCGGTTTCGATTGTGGCTGTTGGTCAGATTGCTGTTTTGATTCCAGCTCACGCTGTTTGCCGTGAAGTTTCGGCGATGCTGCGCGTGCTGATTCAAGCCGCGCGTATTCGTCGGCGAGCTGCTGTTCACCGTAGAGGGGAATCGAATCGTCATTTTCCGAACGCGTAAATGGGCCGTTGTCGGCCTTGGCGCCTATTCCCATCAGGACGAAATCGTCAGTCACGGCCGGCACCGCGACCATCTCACCACGTTGAATCATCGCCGCCAGATCGACAAAGTCCTGACAGGGCTGAACGTGGTTCTTCTTCACTTCCGCGACCTGAGTCGCCAGGAACCAATGTCGATCTTCGTAGTGTTGGAGTTCGGCCGGAATGTTGAGCGCCGCATTCCCAGTGTCGAGGCGATCAGCTTTGGCTTTCTCAATTGCCTCTCGCCAACGCTCGCTGTCATAACTGCCGCCGGAATCAATGACCGGGCTTACGCCCGCTTCGGAAGCGTGGGGACGCGGGGCGGAGAAACGCAACGCAGTCCAAACCGTCAAACCGACGGCCACACTCAGAGCCACAGGTGCTGCAAAACGTCTGATGGTTGACTTCACGATGAGTGGTCGCGAGTAAGAGGGGGTCCGCGTCAGCGTCGTACCGGCGATGTGCTGAACAATTCTAGAGGATCAAATCCAGTAATTGAAATTGAGTTGTTTCGAGAGGCGCGGGCGGCCTAACTCTTGGACTTCGGCTCCTTGGTAGTTCGGCCGTATCGCTTGATGATGAGCTTCACGTAGTTGCGCGTCTCGTCGTATGGAGGAATCGTGTAGCCGTATTTGATCACGGCGCCTTCACCTGCGTTATAGCCCGCAAGCGCGAGATCGATTCGGCCATTGAACATCTTCAAAAGATCCTTCAGATATCGCGTGCCCCCCATGATGCTCTGGCCCACATCGTAAGGATTGGTGACGCCATAGCGCGCCGCCGTGCCAGGCATCAATTGCATCAGGCCCATCGCGCCTTTCGGGCTGGTGGCGCTCGACGCGAACTTGGATTCTTGCGACATCAAGCAATAGACGAGATACGGATCGATACCGTTTTGATTCGCGTAGTAGCGAATCAGTCCGTCGGTGCGACTGTTGCCGGTGGACCAGACTTGATTGCCGGCGCCTAAAGACTCAGCCGTCTCGGCACTGGCGACAGGCGCCGGTTTATTCGCATCGGCAATCTGTCTGGCAATCTCTTCAACCTTGGCGCGTGAGTCAGCCAGGTCTTTGTCGCTCTTTTCCATTTCAACTCGAGAGATTAGGCCCTGAGCGTAAAGATCCTTCGCCTGAGCGTTCTGCTTCTCGAGACGCTGAACTTCTGATTGATACAGCCCCGACAATTTACCCAAACTGTCTTTGTACCCACTGC
>CBFHBI010000478.1:0-3612 GCA_965653755.1 uncultured Blastocatellia bacterium | reverse complement strand
CTCTTTCATCTTGATGAGTTTTCCACAGAAACTGTTGAAAACCTGTGGATAAAACTCGCGTTCGCCGGCTAAATAACTCTGCCGTGGGGACTTTTGAGAACCGCACAGGCCTGTGGTATTCACAGAAATTCGATTGGCACGATCGTGCGTGGTGGCGCGGGGCGCGAAGTAGCGAAGGCCTGCTTCCCAAATTTTGTGCGACGCTAACGCTCTGATTGGCCCCCGACAGCACGATCGTTAATTAGCGTCACGAGACTATCGACGACTGCGCCCAGCTGGCGTTGTCGGAGCAATCAACTAATAGTTGGACCATGACGCTGGGCCTATCAGGTTTTGCGCCAAACTTTAGGCGAACGATTTATGGAAATTTTTCGCGTGCGCATTTTTATTGATCAATAGTTCGCGCGCGCGATCGTCATCTGCGAACTGAGTGCCGTAGCTTGAGCCTTGCAACTAATTTTTGTGCGCGCGTAATCGGTTCTCTTTGCACATGTTGCGAGAGCATCATGCAACTGCGCGCGAAAATTTTTGATCGAAATCACACACACGCGCGCATGGACCACGATCGATCGCGAAACGAGTTGCAAAAAAAATCTCGTTAACTATAATGCCGATCCCTTGTTGATGAGAGTAAAGCGCAGTGATCAGTTGACGAAAGAATTTTATTGAGCCGAAAATGCAGTTCATCTTCCTCTCGAAAAGTGCGTCAGCTAATTCCGCGAACACGTCGAACTGCCTCGCTTGATTGCGCAGGCGTAGCAACGTAGAGTCGTCTGCGACTTACAGCGAGGGCGACAATCGATGGCGAATTCTTCTGGTGCGGCCAGAAAGCTCAATCCGCCAACATCAGTCATAAAGGGTTAGTAGTACCAACGAACAAGCGGCGTGGGGTTAGGCTGCGAAGGGATTTTATTTTCCCAAAATCATATTTTTTATTCTGGCTCGGAGAGACGAACGTGACGTTATTGGCAGAAATTACCGAGATTGAATTGAAGCGATGTCCGCGCTGCGAAGAATCGTTGCCGCTTTCAGAGTTTGGCGTCTGCCGCGCGCGCAAAGACGGACTCAACTTGTACTGCAAACGCTGCATCAGGCAGAAGATTGCGTTGAGCCGGCAGGCGCTGCGCGAATACAAAAAGGCCAGAGGCAAGCACGGCAATTCGGGCTCAGACTCGCGGGTGACGCTTGATCACAAAACCGCGTTGTCGTCACGCCGGATTGCGCGGATGCTGCGAAAACTTTCGCCGGCAGATCGCGTGCGCGAGGCGATTCGGTGCGGCGCGGAAACGCAAGGCGAGATTGCTCAGGTGACCAAGCTTCCGAAAGACGAAGTTTGCGATGCGCTGGCGAATCTGCTGCTTTGGACGCGCGAAATTCGCACCCAGGTGATTAATCACACCCGCCGGTATTTTATTAATGAGCCGATGGAAGAATTAGCCAAGGCCCAGGCAGCCACAAGGAAGCGGAGCCGCGGCCTCAATCCATCTTTTAGCTCGGTGGGAGTGCTAATGCCGGGCCGCAAGCCGGCAGCAAAGGGGAAAAAACGCAGCGCCAAAGCGAACGCCGCGAAAGCGAAGCACGGCTGATTCTCTACTGGGCGAACGCGGCGAGCACCTCGTCCGCATGTTCGTCTGGCTTGACCTTGTCGAAAATCTTCTTGATCTTGCCTTGCTCGTCAATCAGAAAAGTCATGCGATGGTTGCCCATGTAGGTGCGACCCATGAATTTCTTCTCGCCGTAAGTGCCGAAGGTTTCGGAAAGTTTGCGGTCGGTGTCGGCCAGCAAACGAAACGGCAAACTGTATTTATCGATAAACTTTTGATGAGATTTCTCGCTGTCCAACGACACGCCGAAAACTCCGATGCCACGCTTTTTGAATTTCGCAAATGAATCGCGAAACGAACATGCTTCTTTGGTGCAGCCCGGCGTGTCGTCCTTGGGATAGAAATAGAGCACCACTTTCTTGCCGCGCAGATCTTTCAAACGCACCGTCTGGCCCGTTTCGTCCGAAACGGAAAATTCCGGCGCCTTGTCACCCTCTTTGAGTTTTCCCGCCACAGATTTGAAATTCCGATCGTTTAGAATCAAAGAACGTTGAATTGTAACGACTGAAAACAAAAAGCTGCAAAGAACCATGGCTACTAAGAAAAAGACAACGAAGAAAACGGCAACCGCAAAGAAGACCAGCCGCAACTCAGGACTGTGGATGGTGAAGCAGGAACCCGAAGCGTATTCGTGGGATGATTTTGTCGGCGACGGCCGCACTGATTGGACCGGCGTGCGAAATTTTCAGGCGCGGAACAATTTGAAGCAGATGAAAATCGGCGACCGCGTGCTGTTTTATCACTCCGGCACCGGCAAATGCGTCGTCGGGATCGCTGAAGTCGCTAAAGCAGCGTACGCGGATCCAACCGCGGATGATCAGCAATGGGTGGCGGTTGATCTGAAACCCGTAAAGCCTTTGAAAGAAGCTGTGCCGCTCGCGGCGATTCGCTACAACAACAAGCTGGCGAACTTGCCTCTGATTCGCCAGTCGCAGTTGTCAGTCATGCCTTTGACGAAAGAAGAATTTGACACGATTGTCGAGATGGGCTCAGGGAAGAAAAGCAAGCGCCACTAGACACTACGTATTCATAGGGGCGCAAGAGATTCGTTGATATCGTTGCACTTACGGCGCCTCATTTGTGAATTCAGAAACCAATTCACAGCTTTTGGTGCCATCGCAAGAATCTCAACATTGTTCCTTCATTCAGCCTGCGCGGTGCATCAACCGGCAGATCTAACTCCGCTCTTACTCTTTTGGCTAACTCTCGATGCGACCACGGATAAAGCTGGTATTTTAGAATCAGTGCGAATCCACCTGCCGCGACCACTTCATTAATCCACGTTTTCGGCAGCATCCTCGCCGCAAAAACGGGCCTGATATCAAGATGCCGACATAGTCTGATCTTGGTTTCGAACTCAACTCGATCCATATAGCCCAGTGTGTTCTTCACTTCAACACCATACGCTTCGCCGTCCTTCTCAAAAATGAAATCCAAGTTGTGTTCAGTCTCAGTCCAACTTCTGCCTTCATACTCTCTCACGTCGCGCCCTTTCATTAAACATTCGATGCTTGCAAAGCCCTCCAAAATCAAAGCCTCTGCCTGCAAACCAAGCGCTCCTCCGATGTTCGAGTCCGAGTATTCATCGACCAAATCCACAAGTCGCGCGGCTTCTCGGCGGTAATACCTAAAGCTTCGATGCCACAGGAGCTTGATGGTGCCTCCAGCGGTTAGATTTTTGGTCTCGCTTAAAATAATTCCCTCTGATTCGAGATCTCTAATGGCTCTGTTTGTAATCCAGTGAAAGAATTGGTTCTCGTTCTGGACTTCAAGTTGTCTTGAAAAGAAGACGCGCTGTTTATTGCTCTCAAAGAATTCCCGAATTGACTCCCGAGCCGTACGTTCAATGGGATCAGACGTAGAAAGTTCGTCTTCGGGGTCAAGGTCAAAATCTTCAAACATACAAGAATCACGCCCTGCGTATAAATTTCGCGGCCAACCAACCAATCGGTACCAGAATCGCCAGATGAATCCAATACGCCGTCCCATCGTCGCCGACGAGGTATTC
>CBFHBI010000477.1:0-3614 GCA_965653755.1 uncultured Blastocatellia bacterium | reverse complement strand
TTCACCGGAAGATAATTTGGCCGGCCGCGATCGTCAGTTGGAAGCAGCCGTCGATGAACTACTGAAGGAACTCGGCAGCGGACCGAAGCGGAACATCGCCAGTAAGGATAATCAGTAGCAATGTAACGCAAATTGTTAATTTGCGTTCTTAGCCAAGACTAATTCGCAAGATAGCATCTTGCGCTACAAACAGTCGGATCGTTTAGAGGCGGGCGTTGCCCGCCTCTTTTTTACTTCATCAAACTCATTCGCATCTGTAAGCGATGGCGTCGTCGCTTGGGCTTGGCTTTTGGTCCAGTCAGAGAGTGCCACCGACCGTCCGCAAAAACTTCCGTGTAGCCGCCGGGCGCAAGCTTGAACGGCGCGTCGAGTGTTTCCATGAAATTCGTTTTCAGCGTGCCCGGTTTGTGATCCTCCTCGAACCACTCCGGCCGCACAAAGTCTTGAACTCTGATGCCATCAATGTGGTAGTAGTTCTCCTGCACCGCATCGCAAACTTCAAGTGCATAAAATCCGACGTGGTGTTTTCCGTGCAAACGAAACTTACCGGCGCCGTAAAGGTTGACGTTTGGATCGGCAATCATCTCCAACAACTCGTGTGAAAGCGTCGAGGTGTATTCCCCTTCTTCGTCTTTGGCGTCCTTAGCGTAAACATACGCAACCGGTTTGCCGCCTTCGATGTGATAACCGAGATCACCGCCGCTCGCGTGATCGCGGATGACCAATTTCATATCGAACTTTTTCGCGTTCAGTTTTAGGTTGGCGCCCCAACCCCAGGCCCTTTCAAAGTCGCGCGTGATCTGCGTCTGTAACGCAGGCAGAGCGCGCTTCAACTCCGCCGGCTTAGCAGTCTTAGACTTATTCACAATTGAGATAGTGGGATTCATCTGTTTGTTTTCTCCTTTGAGAGCCGAAATTTGAAGTCAGTAGCTGAGACCATTACACACGTCAGGGGACTGTTTGACGTGATGTGCCTGACGCGTCAACCGAGCACTGTGGATTATAGGATATGCGCAATTCTAGGCGCTCGATCTTTTTTCGCTGCCCGTTTGCACCCGGACCGCGCCATCGGCGCTACTTCTCTTCGCGATCAGCTTTTGTGCTTCGCGCTGCAGAATCGGCAAAGAAAATCCGAAAGCCATGGCCGCCATCACGCAGGCCATGCCGCCGGTCGCGAAGGTGCGGCGCGCAGTGAAATGTTGCGCGACAAAACCCACGAGGAGCGATCCAAACGGCGCCAGGCCGCTCAACATCATGGTCCAGATCGCCATGATGCGGCCGCGCAAATCGTCAGGCACGATTCTTTGGACCAAAGTGTTCGAAGCATCGAGCAGCGTCACCATCGTAAAGCCAATCGTCAACATGATGAGCAGGGCAACGGCAAACGAATGCGAAATCGAAAGCAGGACTAAGCTGAAGCCAAATCCCGCGGCGGCGAATCCGACCCAGTCGCCGAGCGTGCGCACGTTGGCGAAAGACGCCAGCACAATGGATCCGAAAATCGCGCCGACTCCCGAAGCGGCCATCAGCAATCCGAACTGCGTCGGCCCGCCGTGCAACATCTCGCGCACGTAAACCGGCATGAGAATTTCATAACGCAGCCCCATGAAGCTGATCAGACCGAGGAGCACGAGCAGCGCACCGACTGGCCCAGTGTGACGCGCGAAATTGAAAGCTTCGACGATGCCGGCGCGGATGTGACGCGCAGGACGCTTAGGCGAAGTGGCGGACTTGATCATCATCAGGCTAATCACCACCGCCGCAAAGCTGATCGCATTGCCGAGAAAGCACCATCCTTCGCCGACACTCGCGACCAACAATCCGCCGATGCCTGGTCCAATCGTGCGCGCGCTGTTGATCATCGACGAATTCAGGGTGACCGCGCTCATCAAATCTTCTTGAGTCACCAACTCAGCCACGAAAGCGCCGCGCACCGGATACTCGAACGCGTTGATGACACCCAGCAGCGCGGCGATTACAAAGACGTGCCAGACTTGCACGCGGCCCGAGAGCGTCAGCACGGCCAGCGTAAAGGTCAGGAACATCGGCGCGATCGCGGTCGCGAACAAAATGCCTCGTCTCGATTTGGTATCAGCAACCACGCCGCTAATCGGCGCCAGCACAAAAATGGAAATCTGGCCGGTGAAAGCAACTAATCCCAGCAGCGTCGCTGAGCCGGTGAGGCGATAAACTAACCACGCCTGTGCGACCGTCTGAATATAATTGCCGATGATCGAGACGAGTTGCCCGCCGAGAAAGACTTTGAAGTTGCGATGCTTCAGCGCATGGAGCGCCGATGAGAGCTTCTCTCCAATGAATTTTCTGGGGTGCGCGTTCAAGGTGATCAGTTAATCGCCAGGTAGTAAGGCGCGCCTAGGATAGCGTTGAGGACGCCGCTCAACAAGGTGGATTGCCGGGGCGAGCACGCGAACGGAGCGCGGGCATCCATGCCCGCAAAGCGTGCGCAGCAAGCTCAACGTTTGTTCGCGCTTCGCGCTCATGCGGGCAGAGATGCCCGCGCTCCATCACCGCGTTCGTTTCCATCAAAATTTAAGACCAATGCCGGTACGAAACATCGTGTGTTGCGTGTAATTGACGTAAGGGTCGAAGTAAACCTTCCAAAACCATTTCGGCCGATCGTAATAGGCGCCGATGCCCGCGGCGTGGATGTACCGTCCGTTGTCGAGATGGCCGAATTTGAAAACTCCGTCGAAGGTGATGCCGTTGTTTCGATTTATTTTGTGCCGATACGTGACGTGCGTGTTGTCTTGCCCAGTGTGCAGACGCACATCGAAAACCGTGAAGGCCTGAATGCGATCGTAATCACTGAGTCGATGGCCGACGCCGAGTGTGACCGAGTCTCCCGGATCCCAAAACAGATCGAAGAACGTTTTCAGATTCGTACGCGAGTAACCCACCATCGCAATCGTTTTGTACCCCAGTTCAGAATAGAGCGAGATTGAGGTTCCCTTGGTGGTTTCAACTTCACCACTGGGCACAAAATGAAACCACTTCTTGTGATAGTCGTACTGGCCGCCAATGCGCAGCAGGTGGCTGCCGGTGGTATCGGCAAATCCGGCAATCCACGCGGTGACGTTTGGGCCAAATTGATGTCGCAGGTTCAGGTCATAGGACTGCGAGTCTTTGGTGAAATAAACGCCGAACGTTAATTTTGATTTGAAGTCGTCTGAGTTTTGAATGGGATCGCGCAGGGTCTTCTGATTGGTATCGTCAGGTGCAGGTGACGGCGAGGGCGACGTCGATTGGGCCTGAACTATGGCGGGCAGAAAAAAGAAGAAGAGGACTATCCGCAGATTACGCAGATTACACAGATTACTCAGAAAGTGTTTAGGATGTTTCTCTTTCAATCTGTAAACAATCTGCCTAATCTGCGGACAACTTCCTGCTCAGTCTAAACTTTATTGACCCCACGTCAAGACCAAAGCGAGCGCGGCGAGGAACATCACCAAGGTCGTCGTCCACCCGAGAAAGTTGGCCCAGCGACCATTCACATGACGGCCCATAATCTGTCGGTTGTTGGCAACCAGCATGATCGCGACCAGCAACGGCGGCGCCAGAAAGCCGTTGATGATCGCGGCGAGCACCAGCGCGCG
>CBFHBI010000476.1:0-3620 GCA_965653755.1 uncultured Blastocatellia bacterium | reverse complement strand
CGGGCAAAACCGTCGCGCCGATTCACAGAGAGCATCGCGCGCGCAAACCAATCTGCGCTGACTCAGTTATTGAAGAGATGCTAAATGGCTAGACGAACAGGTCACACAATCGGGCTCGACATCGGCACCAGCAAGGTCACTTGCATCGTGGGCGCGCCGAGCGAGGAGGGCGTGGTGCAAGTTCTCGGGATTGGCGAAGCCGAGTCCCGCGGCCTGCGCAAAGGCGTGATTGTCAATCCCGAGGCGGCGGTCGAGGCCATTAAAAGATCGGTCGAAGAAGCAGAGCGCATGAGCGGGGTGCAGGCTGAGGAAGTGACAATCAATCTGGCCGGCTCGCACATCATGGGCTTCAACGGCCAGGCGATCGTGGCGGTCGCCGGACGCGATCGCGAAATTACTTCGGACGATGTGCGTCGGGCCATCGATTCGGCGTGTGCGATTCAGCTACCAGCCGGACGCGAGATTGTCGATCGTCTGCCGCAGGAATTCATTGTTGACGATCAGGATGGCATCAACGATCCGGTTGGCATGACGGGCGCGCGGCTGGCGGTTAAGGTGCACATCGTCACGAGTCCAGTCACCGCTCGTCAGAATGCAATCAACGCAGTGAATCGCGCCGGGTTGATTGTCGCTGACATGATCCTCGAGCAGCTCGCGGCCGCGGAAGCGACGCTCACCGACGATGATAAGGAATATGGGTCGGCGCTGGTTGATATCGGCGCCGAAACGACCGGGCTTTGCGTTTACCAGCGCGGAGCAGTGCAACACACCGCAGTGTTTCCGCTGGGCGGATCGCATTTCACCAACGATATCGCTTTCGGGTTGCGTACGCCGATTCCCGAAGCCGAACGCATCAAGCGCTCGGTTGGTTGTGCTTCGAGCGCGTCGTTGAGCGATGCGCAGCGCGGCGAAATGGTCGAGGTGCCTTCGGTTGGCGGACGCGCGCCGCGGCAATTGTCGCGGCAGATACTCTGTGACATTTTGCAGCCGCGCGCGGAAGAAGTTCTGATGCATGTGTCGGATGAAATCCGTGATGCTGGTTGGAATCGCCAATTGTCGAGCGGCGTCGTGCTTACCGGCGGCGGCGCTCTGCTCGATGGCATGGTTGAAGTCGCTGAACAAGTATTCGATGCGCCGGTGCGCGTCGGCTATCCCGAGCGCGATCGCTTTGGCGGATTGATCGAAGACATCCAGAGTCCGGCGTGGGCTGCCGCAGCGGGGTTGGCGCTCGTATCACAACGCGCACACGCGCTCGAACAACGCAGCGGCACAGCGAAGCGCGGCGCGAGTGGACGCTTGACGCACTTCGTTTCCAAGTTTCGCAACAGATTTACTAGTAGTATTTTTTGACCAAGTATTGTATGCTGGCCACCCGTTGGCACAATATATTGTCCGCAAGATATAGATGCCGATGGCCCAGCCGGCCCAAAATAAACGAAAGCGCCAATGGCAGCCTTCCAAGTTTGGTAGAGAGGACAGAACTATGACACCTGAAGTACGCGAACCCGGCAAAGGCATTAATATTTTTATCGATGACGAACCTCCTATTACCGGGGCACGCATAAAGGTGATCGGCGTCGGCGGCGGCGGCGGCAATGCGGTCAATCGCATGATCGACGCGGGCATCGAAGGCATCGAGTTCGTGGTCGCGAACACCGATTTGCAGGCGCTGAAGCGTTCGCGCGCGTCGGTGAAGATTCAACTCGGCGGGCGTTTGACGAAAGGCTTAGGCGCGGGAGCAGATCCCGAAGTGGGACGACAGGCCGCGCTCGAAGACACAGACAAAATTATCGAAGTGCTCGTAGGCACGGACATGGTTTTTGTCACCACGGGACTCGGTGGCGGCACAGGTACTGGCGGTGCGCCGATCGTGGCTTCCCTCGCAACTGAACTCGGAGCGTTGACCGTCGCGGTTGTGACCAAGCCTTTCAACTTCGAAGGCCGGCGCCGGCTGCAACAGGCGGAGCAGGGTCTCAGCGAATTGCATGAATCGGTCGATACGGTGATCACGATTCCGAACGAGAGGTTGTTTGGCGCCGTGGCGCAGACTGCTTCGGTGACGGACGCATTCAAGACAGCCGACGATGTGCTGCGGCAAGCGGTGCAGGGAATCAGCGACTTAATCACGGTGCCGGGATTCATCAATCTAGATTTTGCCGACGTGCGCACGATCATGCAGGGCATGGGTATGGCGCTGATGGGCACCGGCTATGCGCGTGGCGAGAATCGGGCGATCGAAGCGACGCAGGAAGCCATTTCATCGCCGTTGCTGGAAGAGGCTTCGATCAAAGGCGCGCGGGGCGTGCTCATTAATATTACGGGCGGCCACGATCTGACGCTGTATGAAATTAATGAAGCAGCATCCATCGTGCGTGAAGAAGCTGACGAAGATGCCAACATTATTTTCGGTCACGTCATCGACGAGACCATGGCCGATGCGATGAAGATTACGGTGATCGCGACTGGCTTCCGTCACGAGCAAGCCACGGCAACCATACCAACGAATATGCAAATGCCGATTACGACTCCACCGCGATACGCGCCGCGCTCGCCTGAAGAGTTTCCCGCGACGAACAATCCCAAGCAAGTCGATGATTTGGATGTGCCGACGTTTATCAGGAAGAAAGCGGATTAGGAAACTGTTTTGTGATGCTGGGGCAAGATTGATTCGACAAATTGAACGACTAAGCAACATTTCTGGCAGGTTGATCGAAAATCTCAGATCCTCATTTTCAGAGTCGATGTAACCGATGTTTTCAGCTTTGCGTTTTCCCCTTCAGTCGTGTAGCATGACGCCCAATCCCTGAAGTTACTTAATCTAACGGGTCAGTGCGTATCTCTCCTGGTAAGGCGCAGCCTTTGCGACTTCCTGTTTCTTTACTGCACGACTGAATTGATCGGGGTTGCTATTTTCTTTTCGTTTTATTAGAGGAGGCATTGTGAATCGCAAACTTATCAGGACGACGCTGGCAGACGTGAAGGCGCGACGTGAGCAGACGCAGCAGCATCGCCCAAATGGAAATCAACCGGGAATGCAGCAACGCGGTGGCCAGCCCCAGCCGCAGGGCGGCGGTCAACGCAAGCGACAGCCGCCACCGTCAGAGACTCACGCGGAAATTTATTATTACAAGAAGCAGATCGACGCGCACACGCCGATGGTTTTGGTTTTGCTCGATGGCGAGGAAATCGAAGGCACGATCGAGTGGTATGACCGCGGCGCGCTGAAGATTAACCGCCGGTCGGCGCCAAATCTGCTCGTGCTCAAGCGGCACATCAAATACATTTTCAAGGCGGAAGAACGCGGGCGCGGACAACGCGAAGAACGCGAAGAACGCGGTCCGGAGTTGACGCGGATCGAAGACGACGAACCTCACGTTTCTGAAATTTAGTCTCTGCCGGCTGGTTGCGCTTGTAACGCAACCGATTCAGTAATGGAAACTCTCAGGCAGGAAGCTGCGGAGGTTGTAGCTGCGCGACCACGTGTCGGGATCACGATGGGTCCACCGGCGGGTCACGACCCACATGGGAGTCAGGCGTCCGGCGACGTCGACTGGGCAGGCCAGATGGGCCGGCCGGCTGCAAGAATTTCGCAAGAACCTGGTAAGGATCCGCCAAGGCGT
>CBFHBI010000475.1:0-3621 GCA_965653755.1 uncultured Blastocatellia bacterium | reverse complement strand
ATAGGCGCAGTGTCCACAGTGCCAGGGATGCCAAATCGGCGTTGCCGCTGGGGACGCGCCCGGCGGTGGATGGTAATCGTCTTTCGCGGGATTGGAACCTGCGGCGGCTACCGTTTCCGGATCGGGATTGTAAACGGAGACGCTGTAGGCCAAGCCGGTAAGCGGCGAATAGGTCGAGGCGGTGCTTGGGTAAATCACTACTCGATCGAGATAGCTGGACGAATTCCCGTAGGGCAGCCAATTCGATAATCGTGAATGTGTGGTCGTATCTCCAGCCTTGTTACCGGAGCCGCAATCGGCCGCGGTGGTGAACGTAAAAGTCGGCGTAGCTACGTTGCCACGGAAAACATTCAGTGACTCTTGCAAGCCGGCTTCCGCCGCATAATAAGCCTGCGTCTCAGCGACCGAGTCAACAGAGTTGGTGGCCGACATCGAGGTCGTGAGAATCAGCGCAGCGCCCGCTGTTAACAGCAGCTTCGAATTTGCCAGCACCGTCCTAAGGGCGGAGCCGCGTTCGGCTTTTCGTTTATCGCAGAGGTTGCTTGAGTGAATGTCGTTCATGGTCTTGAAAAAAGAGGAAATTAGTTGATCAGTAAATCGCCAGATTGCGATTGCGCAGCGCTACGTCGGTAGCCAGTTGTACCTGGCTGGCAGGTTGATATCCGGGAGAGCCCTGTTGTCCCACGGCGTCGAGCGTGAACACGACAGCAATGACGATGTACTTAGCGTCAGTTTGATCAGGTACTTCGGTGACGCCGGGAGTGGTGACAATTATTCCGCCGTTTGGATCGAGTGTGTAATCGACCCTTTGGTTGAAATAGTAAATTTCGAAGTCGTCAACGTTCGCTATCAGCAGGCGTGATTGGTTGAGATTGACGTCGTAGCGCATTAACTCGCCCCTGGTGGAATTCGGGTCGCTATCGGTCATGTGCAGAGAGTATTTAACGTCTTCATCTTTTTGGCCGAGGCTGCCGGCGTCGCAACCGACACAATTCGGGTTATTACTGACCGATGTGACACCCGAGAAAGCGTCGAGATTGGCGCGGATGCGAATCGAGTGAGCGTCGGAATCTGCGTTGACGATCCCGTTCCGGCGCAGCGCAAAACCGGCATTCGCGATGTCGCGCGACATGTAGTTGAGCGCATGCTGGGCCGCGGAAACAGCTTCCATACGTTTGTTTTCGCGGTGGCGAATGTTGAATGAGCCGGAAAGCAGAGCCCCGGCAATGGCGACAATTCCGAGCGTGATGGTCATGCCAATCATCACCTCGATGAGCGAGAAGCCGGCTGCGGCTGATTTCAAACTTTCGTGGTTCCTGATGATTCGCATTTGATCGTCGGCATTCAATGGAGATTGGTTCCGACCGCCGGATTACAGCGTTCGGTGTATAGCTTCACGGAACCGTAGAAATCCAAAGAGTTGGTGGCTATAACGCCGGTGGAGCGTACGGGCGCCACCAGAATCGTTATGGACTTCAAAGTCGTCGTCTTGCTCGCAATCGTTGTCGTAACTGAATAGGTCCGGCCAACGCTGTCAGTAACGGTCACGGACGTGGTTCCCACATTCAGCGATGCGTCGCTATATGGAATCGCGCGAAATTTCTCCATCGCGGTCTGGGCGATGGACATCGCGCCCGCGCGATCTGCCGAGCCAGCGTTATAGCGAATCGCAAAGACAAATCCGCCGGCCGCGGCTAAGCCAACCACGGTCATGACGACGAGGGCGATCGCCGTCTCAAAGACGGTGAAACCTTTTTCATTCGTCGGGTGGCACTGTTTTGCTGAAATCATTTAGTTTAGTTCGAGAATTATTTGCATGTCTTCTTCTTGCCGTGATTCTGGCAATTCGGAATCCCGGCACCATTTGTGTTGTTGTTGGCGAAGCTGGTTACATACGAATCAGTCGCAGCATCACCCAAGTCAGTCGGCTCGTTCGCATTAAGCGTCGGCGCGTAGGTGTAGCTGGCGGTGCTGTTGAGCTTGATGTCGCCGCCGCCTGAGAGATCGACAGTCCTCGTGCCGCTGGTGTTCGCCAGAGTCAGGTGATAGTCGTTGTCCGGCCGCCCGCGCCAATCAAAGGTAATCGTCAGCGGCAAAGTTAACCCCTGGAACGTGACGTTTGGCTCGAGCGGAAAATTTATCGCTTCGTTGGTCGCGCCTTTTAGCGGACCAGAGACGGTGTAGCTGCCAGTGTCGGAAATTTGGATTGTCGTGGAGCACTGACAACGAATTGCAGCCAGGCGCGCTTTGTCCATGTAGGCCGAAAGAACCTGCGCCGAAGTCGTGAGCCGCATGGCTGAGCGCGCCGCGTTAATGTTCACGGCTGCGGCTGAGGCGACAATGCCGATGACGGTCGCCGCAATCAGCAAGTCAATGACGCCCATGCCGGCTTGTCGGTTGCGAATCTGAACTGCGGAATTCATCTTGGTCTTCTCAGGTGTGCTTACTGTGCAAAACGTACGCATGGCCCACCTGTATTTGGCAACACACATGCCAGCGGGATTATCAAGGGTAAAGAGCGGATGCGCCGAAAAAGCGGTCAAGTTGCGTCACCGACGGTAACGGCGATGGCTAATCCATTACCGTTCGTCGGTCACTCTGAAAGGATCTGCGGGTGGTTAGTAAGGTAAATTTTTTACGAATTCTGACGAGTATCCAGTGTAAGAAACGGCCGTGCAGTAGAGCGAGCCGTTGGTCCAATTCATTGCCTCAGTCTTGCCGTCATTAATCACAATCCTGCGTCCGACCGTCTGACCTTGCGGGTCTTTGACATCTTCGGTCCGGAAGTTAATGTGAGCATCAACGCACCGCTTTTCGGCTGAATCCAATTCTTTGTTGGCTTCAGAGGCCGAATTGAAGGCGACCAGCAGATGCTGCACGGTGTGATTCTTCGACGAGTTATAAATAGCGCCGACGCCATCCCTTGGGCTCACTAATTCCTGCTCGATTTGGTTCAGCGGCTGAGCTTTGACCAGCGTAAAGTCCCCGGCCTGATGCGGCAGGATATCGCGCACAGCGCCGTGATATGGATTTACCTGATTGGCAGAAAGCCTGCCGGTCGCTGGGGTTTTGCGGCACGACACGTCGATCGTCAACAGCATCAGTGCAAGAGCGATGATGATTAGGGAACGTTCCATGGCGGGAGTGCCTCGTACGGCACCATTAAAATTTGTACTAAATCGCGAACCACCGCGTCAATAGAAAGTTTTACGTCGGCATTAAACTGACGTGATTACTGAACGAGCTGCCGGAAATCCTCTAAGACGTCCGCTGGTTTCCAATCATTCGACGGATGAATTTTGTAAATCTTGCCGTCGGGCGTGATCACGGCGGTGACTAACGAGTGAACTATTTGATCGGAATTCTGAGAGTACTGAAGGCCGAAGAATTTGGTGATCGCTCTTATTTCATCATCTGACCCACCCGCAAATTCCCAGTGGTCGAAATGCTCCTCGCTATATTTTTCGGTGTACGCCGCTCCGTAACTTCGCAGCACTGCGGGTGAGTCATGTTTCGTGTCGAAGCTCACTGTCAGCAGGTGTGTCTTGCTCAATAGATCGGGTTGTTTGCGCAAGGTCTTTTCAATTTCGGCGAAATTGCTGCTTATCAGCGGGCAATAGT
>CBFHBI010000474.1:0-3634 GCA_965653755.1 uncultured Blastocatellia bacterium | reverse complement strand
CGGTTTGTCCTTGATACTTTCCACCGCGATCTTCGTACGAAGTGTCGCAGTCTTCATCCGATTCGAAGAACAGCACCTGGCCGATACCTTCGTTCACGTAGACCCGGAGCGGCAGATCGGCGAGGTTCCCGAGTTCAATCACCAGACGGCCGATCCAACCAGCTTCGAGCGGCGTCGTGTTGACCGCCAGCCCGGCGCGCGCGTAGGTGCTTTTGCCCATGCAGATGCCGGTCACGTTGCGGGGCATGCGAAAAGTTTCGACTGAGACCCCGAGCGCGTAGGAATGCGGCGGCATCAGATAATATTTCGATCCGTCGTCGGTGGATCGCAATGGAGGCTCGATCAATGATTCGTCGTCGAAATGTTTGGGATCGATCTCGCGGCCGTGAATCGGCGAGAACACGCGGAAGCCGTCATCGGCGAGGCGCATATCGTAACCATAACTCGAGGCGCCGGCAGAGATGATGCGCGTGCCCGCGACCTCACGCACCAGACGAGACTCGAACGGGCTGATAAGTTGCGCCTCTTCGCACATGCGGCGAATCCAACGATCTGATTTAACTGACATGATGATTTGGTACCGCCTGCGATAGCGGTGGTCGATGTTGATATTAGAGCGCGTCAGCATAAGCAATTTGTAGGCGACGCGGCAAGCGTGTCAGAAGCCCGACCGTTAGGGAGGGCTAGTCGCGCAAGTGGCCCTCCCTGACGGTCGGGCTTCTGACACATTTTGCAATTTGCAATTTTCAATTCTAGTTTCTTCCCATGCAACTCGTTATCCTCGGCTCGGGCACTTCGGTCTTTCATCCGCAGCGCGCATCTGCCGGCTTCTGGCTCCAGACCGCCGCCGGATCGATCCTGCTCGATTGTAGCGCCGACGCGCCGCATCGTATGGCCCAGGAAGAACTCGATTGGACGAACCTCGATGCGATTTGGATTAGTCATCTGCACCTGGACCACTGTGCTGGTCTCGCTCCGTTTCTCTTCGGCATCAAATGGGCAAAGGGCATCGAGCGGCGCGTGAAGCCGCTGAAGATTGTTGGCTGCGTTGGGATTCGAAAATTGCTGAACGCAATCGACGAGACCGGCAGTTACCATCTGTTTGAGCAGCCGTTCCCTGTCGAGATTCAAGAACTGCGAAGCACCGACGAAGCTCGCAGCTTTGAATTACTTGCGGGCTTGCAAACCGAAACGCTTTCGACTCCGCATCGCGCCGAGAGTCTGGCGATTCGCCTGCGCGATTCCACCGGCGCCGTCATCGTGTACACGTCTGACACAGGTTATTCCGAAAAACTCGCTGAGTTCGCCCGTGACGCTGACCTGCTGATTCTCGAATGCTCTTTCTATCGCGACAAACCTACCGCGAAACATCGTGAACTCGCCGACGCGATGCGCATTGCGCAGCTCGCCGAACCGAAACAACTGTTGCTGACCCACCTTTATCAAATCTGGGACGGGATCGATCTGGAAAATGAAGCCAGGCAACTTTGGAATGGCAAGGTGATCGAAGCTCGAGATGGTTCGCGCCTGGAAATAAAAAGCAGCAGGCGCTGAGACAAACTGTAGGGGCGGGGCTCGTCCCCGCCCGTGCATAAAGATTGCGTCACGCGGGCAGGAACGAGCCTGCCCCTACAGAAGCTATTGGCCGAAGCGTTGCCGATACTCGTTCGAGTTGATGAATGCCTTCACCATCTCGGCGTTGCCAAAATTACCGCCGAAGCCATTCAACTTGTTCAGCCAAAAATTGAAACCGGAAAAATTCAAATCCGGCGCATCGTTCGGATTGCGGCGCAGGTAGCCGAAGTATTCCATCAAAACGAATGCCGGGGTCATCTCTGACTGAATGACATTTGCGCTCTGCACGACTTGCAGAATGGCGGTCGCGCGCGATGCGTTGTCGGAACTGCTCGCAGCGCCGCCGAAGAGATCGATGACCCCTTGCCGCTGCGCCGCGCTCGGTACGACGCCGACGTTCGTAAACAAGGCATCGACGAATTGCGCGGGGGTCATCGAAGTTGGCAACGCGGTGGTAAACCTCGTGCGTTGCACAAAATTCGCCAGGAAGGCTTGCTGACTCGCGTTGAGCTGTTGCTGCCAACCCGGTTGGTTCACGATCACCCCCTGGCTAATCGCGCGCGAGTCGCTCATCAATTCGGTAAACAGCAGCGGCGTGGGCGTGCCGGCGATGTTGCCGTACGCGGCCTTGTATAAGCGTTCGACCAGAAATCCGGTCTGCTGAAATTCGATCGACAGGAAGAACGCGGACGAAACACTGATGCGTTTGCCGGCGACACATGTCTGATCGGCCCCGCACGAAGTGATTTGATTCGTCCAGAAACTCAGGCCGGCGGCGTCCGGTTCGCGATTGAGAAAGTCGTGATACTGCATGTAAACGAACGACTGTGGATCGTCGATCGGGTTGGTTGCTGATTCCGGAGAATCGTCAGTGATCGTCACCGTCATCGTGCTGGGCGATCCGAGTGACGCTCCCACCGCGTTGCTCAAAACCAAGGTGAAGTTCTCATTGCCTTCGACGAACATGTCTTCGTTGATAAGCACCTGGAAAGTCTTGCTTGTGTCGCCGGCCGCAAAGTTAAGCGTGCCCGCGGCAAATTCGAAGTCACCTTTTTGGGTGGCGGTGCCATCGACTGTTTTGTAATCAACTGAAGCGATGCCGCTTGTATCGCCGGTCCGCGTCACAGTGATCGTCGTCGCGGTCAAATCTTCCTGCACCGTCGCCGTCGCTTGACTGAATTGCAGACTTGGCGGCGGCGTATCGTCGTCCACGATCGTCCCCTTGCCTTGCGCTTTGGTGATCGATGCGATGTTTACCGGGTTGGTTAGATTCACAAAGAAGGTCTCGTTCGGCTCGATCGTTGTGTCGCCGATTACATTAATAGTCAGTTGGCGCGACAACTGCCCAGGTCCGATTAGCAGAGTACCGCTCGCAGAGTTGTAGTCCGATCCTGCCTTGGCCGTGCCGTCGGCCGTCGCATAATCAACCGAAACGATTTGGCCGCTGGGCGCAGACAGCGTGAGCGTGAAATTGAATTGAGTAAGCCCGCTGTTGCCTTCGGCCATAGTCACATCGTTAATCGAGATCGTAGGCGCTGGATCATCATCAATGATCGTCGCGGTGGCTGCCGACAGACCTCCCAGGATGGCGCCGCCGGTAGGGTTGGTGAGCAAGAGATTTATGGTTTCGTTCACTTCATTGAGCGAGTCATCATTGATGGTCACTGCAAAAGTCTTGGTTGATGCGTCTCCGTCGGCCCAATTGAGCGTGCCGCTCGTCGCGACGTAATCGCTGCCGGCGGTTGCCGTTCCGTCCAGGGTTTTGTATTGCACCGACACTGCGCCGACGTTGCCGCCGGTGCGCGTAACGCTGACGGTAACGCTGCCACCTTTCTCGTTCACGTTGTAATTAGCCGCGCTGAATTGCAGGCTGATTGTGGATCCGGGTCCGACAATCTGCCGGCATTGCGAGAACTCGGAAGTATTTCCCGAAGGATCAGTCGCGGTGGTGGTGAGGAATTGGCCCAGAGCCTGCCCATTGAATGCCTGACTGAAAGCGACGTCGCCCGTCGCGATGGTGGTGACATTGGTCGAGCCGAGAAAAGTTTGCCCCTGGCCG
>CBFHBI010000473.1:0-3636 GCA_965653755.1 uncultured Blastocatellia bacterium | reverse complement strand
TGGGTGACGCCTCGCCACTCTTTCGGGTCCGGGAGGTTCGTCGCGAATTGATAGATGAAGCGCGCGCCCTTCAGCAGTCGAAATGTTTTGTACCACAAGTCAGTGTCGAGCAGATGCGTCATCGGCTTACTGACGTCACCGAGGCGAAAGACAAAAACGTTTCTCGTTTCTTCCCTCGCTCGCCAGATCATTGTTACCAGCACTTCGCGTTCGTTATCAGTCGCGGACTCAATTATCGGCGCGCCTTGTTCGCTAATTTCCTTCCAGAACTTAGCAAGCGCAGTTCGATCACCTGCCGCAAGCCGATCCCTCAGGACCTGCAAACGCGGGCTTGATGGCTGGCCGTCGAGAGTTCCTGTGCCCATCTGAAATACGCCACTCAATCTTGCAGATAGACGTGGATTTGTTGTCAGAGTCGCAGTGATAATCATCACCGTAAACACACGTGTAACGATCCGAGATGCATAGCGAACTCGCATAGTCGGCCCCTTTCAGTAGTTAATTAGCGATGGTGCGGTCTTTTCTTTGGCGTATCAGTTTGTTCGAGCCGTCAGTCGATTCAATCAGACTTGAACACTCGCTCAACCGGGGTGCGCCCCTGTTCATCATAGCCACGGATTCTTGCGGAGGGCGCGTCCGATATATCAATCCTCAAACAATGATTGGCGCGGAAGGTGTCGCTCGGGGCGGCGAACACGCTGCTGAGATGTTCGCTGTCGGCACGCCGTTTTGCCCTGTCGCGCTGAACCACGATGAATAGATAAGTCAAAACACCGATGGCGATTAACTGGCGCATCACTCCAGTGAAGTTGTGGTGCGAGAGGTTGACCGCCCACAGCGCGGCAAAGCCCGTCAGAGTGGCGATAGCGATATGCAATCCCATTCTCAAAGGCATGGACTTGAAAGGCAGGTTCCGGCGGATTTCACAACAGTCGGTCTTGACCCGCTCGAAGTCACCGAATCTTTGCACGGCCGCACGCTGCGCGTCCTCTGTCTTCATTCCCTGCTCGACGTTAGCTCGGGTTCGCATTTCAATATGGAAGCGCAACTCCGTCTCAACTTCACGCGTAACTTCATCTGGATGCCGGCGGGCGTTAATGAAACTTAGTGTGGCTTTGATCCAGGACATGATTAGCATCCTCCATCAGACCGCGCGCAGGGCTTTCAGGGTTGCGCCTGCGAGCCGCTCCCAATTCTTTTCCTCGATGATTAACTGTTTTCGGCCTGCGCGCGTCAGCTTGTAGAATTTGGCGCGCTGGTTGTTTTCCGAAACGTCCCACTCCGACTCGACCCACCCGCGTTGCTCCAGCCGGTACAATCCGGGATACAGCGATCCTTCCTCGATCTTAAGAGCGTCTCCGGAAATTTGTGCGATGCGTTGACCGATACCGTAACCGTGCAAGGCGCCCAGCGAAAGAGCTTTCAGGATCAACATGTCCAGCGTCCCCTGAAGCAAGCCCGCCTTTGATTTGCTCACCGCGCGCACCTCCTAGATTATCTAGGTCCAGCATACTCCCTGACTACCCAGATTGTCTAGGGCTGCGCGTCGATACTTGAGTTCTAAGATTGAGGCGAACCGCCTCATGCATGAATCTTCCCGGGGGGAACTAAACGTTGCCTAACATGAAAGCAGAATCATTTTGGGGGCAGCGTAATCGTGAAGGCCACAACAGATTCATTCGCATCAGTCACCTTCACCGTCTGCATCAACGGTGGAACGACTCGCACGCCTTGGTGCGGTGGTGGATTGTAAGCGTTCAGCACAACATCATACGTTCCCGGCGCCAATCCCGAAATTGTGAACCCGCCGTTTTGATCAACTTGTGCATAGCCGTTCGCAAACTGCAGCTGGTTGCTGATCGATGCGACGATTCGCGCGCCAGTGGGCAGAGGGCCGCCCTCGACCTTAACCTGACCGCGGATAACACCAGTCCCGTCGGCGACGACTATGCGCAGGTCGAAAATGTCCTCGCCCGCTTTGACTTCAAACCCTTGCTTCAGTTCCCCGCCGTTGCGCTCGATGCGGAGAATCGACAAACCGTTCAACGTGTCGTTATCAGCTTTCAAGTTGATGAACACTTTACCTGGACGCAATCCCTTAAATTCAAAACCTCCGTCCGGCAAGATGTCGGTGACGTTGGCAATCCCTACTCGCAGATTTCCAATACTGGGAACTGCAGCTACGACCTTGATGGAAGCCAGACGCGCCAGGGTTGCGGCATTGGTGACGCCGGCCGGCACTACGAAGCCACTTAGCTTCGAGCCATGGCGAGCTTGCACCTCGAGGTTCGCAATGTCTGCGTCAACCACGTCGAAATTGATTACGTCGCTGTATAGATCGCTGCGATCGACGCTCGCCGAAATATACAGCGCGTAATGACCGGGCTTAAGGTGGTCCAGCTTAAATTCCCCCAGGTTGTTGGCCTGTGCGATCGCGTAGTTTAGAAAGCCACCGTTGTTGGTACCCTTCGCCGGTTGGCCATAAACGAAGTGTGCTCTCGGAATCGGTTGTCCTGTTATTGCATCGCTCACGCGGCCGGCCGCGCTAAACGTATCGTCGGTGTTGCGCGAGTTAAGCGGGTTCGTTCCTCCCGCAAACTGCGACTGTTGCGGTGTTGCGATAACTGCGTTTGCGCCTGCCAGGGTAACCAGTAACAACGCCGTGGAAATTCGCGATGAAAACACCTTGCGGTTCCGATCGAGCATCTCAGTAACCTTCTGAATGATATATTTAGAACTCCCGTCGCCCGATTATGTAAGTTCGCGGACTGTCTAGGCAAGAAACGTTGCATGGCCCTGCATGCTCCGAAGGCGACAATACTCTGAGCAGATAAACGTCGAGTGCCTTCAAGCCCAACTAACGTAGCGCTGATTACCGACAGACTCGAGCGGCTGCCCGCTGGTCCCGAGATGTGGCGTTTGATCATCCTCATATCGCTCGGCGCATGCTTTGAAATCTACGACCTGTTCCAGACTGCATATCTCACTCCAGGACTTATCAGCGCCGGCATTCTGAAAGAAGGAACGCACGGCATCTTTGGCTTGTCGGATCAGGGCTTGTTCGCTTCGGTTACTTTCGGAGGAATGTTCGTTGGCACGATCCTGTTTGCCCCTGTGGCCGACAAGTTTGGCCGGCGCGCGATATTTACGTTCTCGCTGCTGTGGTACACCGTCGCCAGCGTAGCCATGGGACTGCAGAGTTCCGCACTCGGGGTCGATGCTTTTCGCTTTGTGAGTGGCATTGGCCTGGGTGTCGAAATCGTGACCATCGACGCGTACATTTCGGAGCTGGCGCCGCGACACGTGCGCGGCAGGGCATTTGCCGTCAGTCAATTCATTCAATTCCTGGCCGTGCCAATTCTGGCGTTTTTATGCTGGGCGCTGTTACCGCGCTCGCCACTTCACATCGCTGGTTGGCGTTGGATTGTGTTTTTGGGAGCCACGGCGGCAATTCTTATTTGGTTCATTCGGCGTCGCCTGCCGGATTCACCTCGATGGCTGGCCCAACACGGTCGCATCAGAGAGGCCGAGCAGGCTCTGGATAAAATTGAAGCGCGAATAGAAGCTCGGTTAGGACGCAAGTTACCCGAGCCAAAGACTGCTGCCTGGACCGAAGGAATTGGAAACGCGAACTTT
>CBFHBI010000472.1:0-3657 GCA_965653755.1 uncultured Blastocatellia bacterium | reverse complement strand
GCGGCTTGCCGCTCCCCAGTGCGGAAAGGCTTGCCTTTCCGATAGCTTGAAAATGCTTGTTGAGGCTATGCCTCAGATCCGCGGAGGCGGAGAGCCTCCTCAGTGAGTTAGAGTCGCCCCCCCCGGTAAGGCAAGCCTTACCGCACTGGAGCGCGGCAAGCCGCAGTGTCCTCTGTTCAGATCGTGGTCGCAGGCACTTTTGGGGCAAACCTAAGCTCCCCCCGATTGCTAAAGTTCACCACCAGCCAATCGCAACGCTTTGACTGTCGCCGCATCGGGCGTGGGGTGGCCATCAGCTTTGTTGACCACCGAGAAGCCGCCGGCGTAATCCCACATGGTCCAGCCAATGCCATGCCGTTCAAGCGCAGTGCGCATGTCTGCAATCCAGCGAATGCGATCTTCAGGATTGACAAACCGCCGGTACGCGCCGAACTCATTGCACGTCACCGGCACATGATGTTTAGCGCCCCATGCCGCAGCCTTGATGATTTCGTGGTCGATGCGCTCTCCGTTCCACCGCTCCTCGCCATACCGCATGAGATTGAACTTCGCAGGATCGTCGGCAATTGTATCGAGAATTTTTGCCACCGATTCGGGACTCGAAGGATAAGGAACATTGCGATAGAACTGCAGGTTGGGCCCCGCCCAATTCGCGCCCTGGTGTGTGAACGCAAACGGATCGTAATAGTGAAAATTGTAGATGACAGTTCGATCGGCGTAAGGCTCGAGCGCGAGCATTTCCGCAAGCCCCGACCAACGACAACCGGAAGCAATAATAGTGTGATTCGGCGCGCCCGCACGGATTGCGGCAATCAACTTCGCCTGAATTCCCTGCCAGCGATAAGCGTCTTCAACCATCGGTTCGTTAATCGTTTCAAGAAAAACCATCTCCGGATCGCGGTGCGACAGGTGTTCGGCGAGAGCCCGCCAGAACTTCACGAAATTTGCGACCTGCCGGTCGTCCTTTAGGCGCAGCTTGAATTCGTCCGAAGGGTGGATGTCGACAATTACAGCGAGCCGCTGCGACAGAATCATATCGAGCGCGGCATCGAAATATTTCAAGTAGTCCGCTTTCAACGACCCAGGATCGTTGGCATTGATGAGAGGCGCAGGCTCGACAGTGAAACGCACGTGATCGAAACCCAACCTTTTGATCAAGGCAAGATCTTCGGCGGTCGTATGAGTATCGAGATGTTCTTTGGAATACGTGCTTGATTGTGCGAACCAATGGCTGAGATTAATCCCATGCCTCAGCCGATCTAAACGGGACCGCGGCACTTCGGTCACGGTTTGAACCAACGCCATGGGCTTCGCCAAGCTGGAAGTTGCGATTGACAGAGCCACTAAGGTGGCGCATAAGATCGCGGCGAACTTCGTACTGCTTTGTTTCGACACGCGGCTTTTTTACCAGCGATGTTTGTGAAAAGCAAAACTCAAGAGGCTGTTCGATGGTCGACGCATCTTAAATCCATCAAGTTGGAGAAGGCTGGCTTGACTATTTTCTGGAGGCTGACTGTCTGTGGTCTTGTGATTGGCTGTTCGATCATTTTCTCCCCAGCGCTCGTTTCAAAAACATCTCCTGCCGCGGAGCATGCTCGTTGGACTTTGGTTTGGAGTGACGAATTCAACGGCCCCGATCATTCTCCACCAGATCCGTCGAAGTGGACGGCTGCAGTCGGCGGCAACGGCTGGGGCAATCAGGAGTTGGAGTATCACACGAGTCGCATCGAGAACGCGTATCAAGCTGGCGGATCGCTCGTGATTAAGGCCATCAAAGAAAAATACACCGGCAGCGACAATGTCACGCGAGAATATACTTCGGCACGCCTTACGACGAAGAACAAATTCGCGGCTGAGTACGGCCGGTTTGAAGCGCGCATCAAGATCCCGTTTGGCCAGGGAGTGTGGCCGGCATTTTGGCTGCTGGGCGACAACATCGGCGCCACTGGCTGGCCCGCGTGTGGCGAGATCGACATCATGGAAAACATCGGCAAGGAACCTTCGATCATCCACGGCACCATTCATGGACCGGGATATTCCGGGGGACAGGGACTGAGCTCGTCCTTCACCCTGCCAAACAACCAGCGGTTCGCTGATTCATTTCATGTCTTCGCGGCCGAGTGGGAACCGCGTGTCATCCGCTTCTACTGCGATGGCGTCCTCTACAAAACTCTAACGCCTGCCGATCTGCCTGCAGGCAAAGTTTGGGTTTACGATCATCCCTTCTTCATTATTTTGAACGTGGCGGTGGGTGGAGGCTGGCCCGGCAACCCGGATGCAACCACAGTGTTTCCGCAAACTATGCTGGTTGATTATGTGCGCGTCTATTCAGACCGCAAGTCACGGCAGTGAACCGCCGTCACTCTTACTAAGTTCTTCGCTTTTGCCTCAAAAGTCTAATCGGGAGCGGAGTCAGTACCATCCGCGTAAGCGGATGGGTCAAACACGCTGCCATTGCTGTTAAGGTTCGCTTTGACCCACCTGCTAACGCAGGTGGTACTGACCTCATGGCACCCCGATCAAAAAGATAGTCGGGCGCCGAACTGAATCTCGCGTCCGGGCGTGGCCGCTTCGGTGATGGTGCCGACGTGAGGAGTGTTCACGAATCGATTCGGAGTGCCGAGATTCACATGATTCAGAGCGTTGAAGAATTCGGCGCGGAATTGAAATTTGATTTTTTCGCTGACGTTGAACTCGCGCTGCAACGCCAGATCGAGCGTTTGCAAACCTGGGCCATAGACGGTATTTCGGCCCACGTTGCCGAAGGTGAACGCTGCCGGAGTCGCGAAGGCCGCCGGATTAAACCAACTATCGGCAGTGTGTGTAGTTGAAGTAAACACTGCCTGGCCCGTGTAATTCGCGCGAATTGGATTCTCGCCCAACAACGTGCCCGCATTCGCCGTATCGCCAAATACCGAAATCGTAAGCGGGAAGCCGCTCTGCGCCTGATAGATTGCGGACAGCCGCCAATTTTTCGTCACCAGACTGGTCCATCCGTATTTGCGCAGCGCCGGCAAATCATAAACTGCGCTCAACGCGAAGCGATGCCTGATGTCGCACGCGAGTCCTTTCTCGGCCTTCAAATTTGAATTGTCCTGCGGAATTGCTGATTCAAACATCGGCGATCGAAAATCCGGCGCATCGCTCAGGTTCTTAGCGAAAGTATAATTTGCCAGCATGGTCCAGCCACGCGCGAACCGGCGCCGGACATTGACGTAACCAGCGTCGTACCAACTCTGCGCCGAGTTCTCCAGCAGATTGATGCCGCTGACCGGAAATGTCGTGCTGGCGATGGTAATGTTCGTCGGCAGGACTGAACCGTTGATAAACGCGAGTACTTTATAGGGACGGCGCGGGCCGATCGCGCCCGGCCCCGGAGGCGCGTTATTGATCAAATGCGAACGCTGCAAATGAACGCCATGCGAGCCGAGATAACCTAACTCCACTGTGGTTTCAGCTCCCAAACCTTTGTCTACTGAGCCACTCCATTGCTGAATGTATTGTGGCGGCGGATTCGATTCAAAGGCTGCGAAGCTGACGGTGGTTACGCCCAGGACCGCCGGCGCGAAGTTGAAATGTGTGGCGACAATGCCCGCGGCAGGCGTGAAGTTGTCACTCTGTTGGGTCTCCGGAAAAATGTACGGGACATTATGGCGC
>CBFHBI010000471.1:0-3661 GCA_965653755.1 uncultured Blastocatellia bacterium | reverse complement strand
CGTGAGTTCATCTACGACGAAGGGACCGAGCACACCAGCGTTCTCACTCTGACCGGAATTGAAGATCGCGCGATACTCGTGGACAGTGTGTCCAAGCGGTACAGCGCCTGTGGAGCAAGGGTCGGTTGCGTAATCAGCCGGAACACAGAGTTAGTGGCCGCCATGCTGAAGTTCGGTCAGGCCCGTCTTTGTCCTCCGACCATCGATCAGATAGCGGCGATGGCCGCGGTAAAGACGCCAGACAGTTACTTCAACGCAGTGCGGCGCGAGTATCAGCGCCGCAGAGATCTGGTCTGTGACGCCATCGCGAAAATACCGGGTGCGGTCTGCCGCAAACCGCGAGGCGCATTCTACGTGGTCGCCAAGCTGCCGATTCGTGACGGCGAAGAATTTGCCACCTTCATGCTGGAAGAATTCAACCTGGAAAATGAAACCGTGATGGTCGCACCCGCAGATGGATTCTACGCGACGCCCGGTAAAGGCAAGGACGAGGTACGCATCGCCTACGTACTCAACTGCGATGACTTAGAACGGGCCATGAAAATTCTGGCCGCCGGCGTGGAAGCGTACAACCGGAAATAGAATGACTACGATTTTGGTTTTGCTGTCGGCGACGCTTTCGGTTGCGCTGTTTCGATCTTGATGCTGTTGCGAATCAGGTCCCACGCCGGTGCGTCCTGGGCTATCTCTTTATCTGAACCAAGAATCGATAAGTGGACCAGGCGCTCAGATATGATTCGCTGGTAAGAATCCAAGCCGCCACTTTGGCCACTCATCAGTGCTCGCACACGAATTCCTTCGGCATCGCTGCCGCCGATTTGCGTCGTCACAACTGAACGTTTCGGCTGCATTCCCATTTGCTGAAACTGATCGACGAAATCATCTACATATTTATCCTGAAATAATTTCTTCGCGTGTGCCTCTTTGTCCGGCGTCTTCAAAGACTCGCGCGGCGAGCGCACGCGAATCACGACGTCATCCTTGGTCAACTCAAGAAACTGCATCTGCCCCGTGCTCTTGTCGGCGAGCTGCCAACTTCCCGGATAGTCAAAAGACAAACCGTCCTTCTCGTAATGCTTCGCGTTTGGATCCTGCGCGAGCGCTACCGCAATTACGAACAACAGCGCTATCGAACCGCCAATTAAACATCGCAACAAGCTCATATCTCCTCCTGAAAAGGGAGAACTGATTTCATTCCCTCTCCCTCTGGGAGAGGGTTAGGGTGAGGGCGAAGTACGGTGCGCATTAAACCCTCACCCCAGCCCTCTCCCAGAGGGGGAGGGAGCATGCCCTCCTCGAAAGCGGGTGGCATATTAGCGCGTTTTCATCCAATCAATACAGTCGCGCAGCGCCGCGCGCATGTTTGGCGCGCTGTCATGATGAATCCGTCCATGCCCCGGCAACACCCATTCGAAATCGTAATCCAACAATTTTTCCATCGAACGAGTCTGCTCGGTCCACGAATACCAGCAGGCACTGCGAAAGGCGATCAGCGAATTTCGATTCGGAGACCAGGCAAGATGATCTCCGGTGAAAAGAAATTTGTTCCGATAAAGAAAGACCATGTGGCCGCGCGTGTGGCCAGGAACCGGGATCGCGATCAAGTCGTGATCGATTTGCACTGCTTGCTGACCCTGGACCACATGTTCGATGCCGCGTCGCGCCGCATCATCGTCGGCGTGCATCATTCTTTCGCAATGGAACTTTGCGGCGAACCGTTCGTGATCGGCGACGTCGTCCTTGTGGGTCAGCAGCATCGTGCGCACACCGCCCAGCTTCTCGATCTTCTTGACGAGCTGCGTCGCAAACCGCGGTGAATCGATCAGCACATTGCCGCCTTCGGCTTGAGGCCGAGTAATCAAATAACTCCACGCGCCAAAACTCGACTCGGCATTGAAGCCGCAGTAGTAAATGTTGTCGGCAATCAATTCCGGAAACGCATCGATGCCGATGTGCGCGTCGTGATGCTCGATGGTTCCAATCGAACCGGTTGGACATGCAACCAGCGCCATCATCCCGCGCTTCGTCTCTTCATCGGTGTCTGGTTGGTGATGAACGATCGACGCATCGCCGTCTTCCGTAAAAATTGCCGGAGCAATTTGCCGGCACGCATCGCAGTCGATGCAGGTTGAATCTACAAAGAAATCGCCGGGGACGTTTTCAGGAAGTCGTAAAGCTAAGCTGGCCATGACAAATTAATGATGAGCCATGCATTGTCTGAGGGCAAGGCGGCTAAATAGAACCCTCGTTGCTTTTGATGCGGGCTGCGCATAACATGACACTGTGAGTTACCAGGACATCATCACGATTGAAGCCGGCAAGCGTGGCGGCAAGCCGTGCATTCGCGGCATGCGAATCACCGTTTACGACGTGCTGGAGTACCTGGCGTCGGGAATGACTCAGGAGGAAATTCTTTCTGACTTTCCCTATCTCACAAAGGAAGACATTCTGGCTTGCTTAAGCTATGCCGCAGATCGTGAAAAGCGTCTAATGGTAGTCGAGCCGTGAAGCTGCTGTTCGACCAGAATCTCTCACCGAAATTGGTCAAGCGACTCGCTGACCTTTACCCAAATTCGAATCACGTTTATCAACTCGGAATTGATCGGAACTCTGATCAAGAGTTGCGCGAACACGCTCGCCGAGAGAACTTCATAATAGTTACCAAAGACTCAGACTTCAGCGACCTGAGCATCTTGCTGGGCTTTCCGCCGAAAGTCATCTGGATACGCCGCGGGAACTGCAGCACCTCCACGATTGAAATCATTCTTCGGCAGCACCGTGAGGACATCGAAGCTTTGGTTCGAGATGAGATTATGAATTGTCACACTGTTTTGATCAGGAATCTAAAATGATTACGCTGCGCAACCTCACAAAACTATTCGGTCCACAGGTCGCCGTCCGTCAACTCAATCTCGAAATTCCTGATGGCCAGCTCGTAGGACTGCTGGGACCGAACGGCGCGGGCAAGAGCACCACGATCAAGATGCTCACCGGCATGTTGTTGCCGACTTCGGGCACTGCGGAAATCAATGGCTTTGATGTCGTCAACGATCCGCTGAGCGTGAAGCGCATCACCGGATATGTTCCCGAGACGGGCGCGGTCTTCGAAGCCTTGACTGCGTGGGAATACCTGCACCTGGTCGCCGCGCTTTATCACATCGACGAAAGCGAAGCTAACGATCGCATCGAACAGTTCGGGCAATTTTTTGATTTAAGCACAGCCACGCTTCAGGACAAGCAACTTTCGGCTTATTCGAAAGGCATGCGGCAGAAAGTCGTGATCACCTCGGCGCTGCTGCACAATCCGAAGATTGTTTTTCTTGACGAGCCGTTGAATGGACTCGACGCGAATGCCGCACTGAGTCTGAAGACGCTGATCACTTCGCTGGCCCGCGAAGGCAAGACGATCGTTTATTGCTCGCACATCCTCGACGTCGTCGAACGCATCTGCGAACGCGTGGTGATTATTCATGAGGGAGCGATTGTGGCTGACGGCAGCGTGCCGCAGTTGCTCGCACAAACCGGCGAACGGTCGCTCGAGCACGTCTTCAATAAATTAACGGCGACCGAGAACCTGTTGGCGCGCGCTGAAGAATTCGCGCGCGTGCTGGCGTCAGAATGATCATGAGCGCGATCAGCAGCGCGCGGCTTTGCCGCTCCC
>CBFHBI010000470.1:0-3662 GCA_965653755.1 uncultured Blastocatellia bacterium | reverse complement strand
TGCACGGCGAAGAGATCATCGGCGACATCACGCGCGGCAAAGGCGTGGCAGTTCACACTGGGCGTTGCCGGAACGTCAAGCAGTTGATGATTAATCCTGAGCGAATCGTGACGGTCGAATGGGCGTCGAAGCCTGAGAAGACGGCCTATGCGGTGAAGCTTTTGGCGGTAACTGAAAATCGCACCGGGATGATCGCGGGCATTACCGGCGCGATCTCCGACATGAAGACCGGCATACGCGACGCGCGCGCCTCAATCGGTCCCGATCAAAAAGGCCGCATCGAAGTAACCGTCGAAGTCTTTGACGTGAAGCATCTGGATAAAGTTATGAGCTCGGTGAAGAACGTCTCGGGCGTGCTGGATGTCGAGCGGTTGCAAGGCGCAGCGTGAGCAGTTTGGAGTACCGCCTTCAGGCGGCAGCTAAGATTTTAATAAAGTCGGTTACTAAAAGATTCCGCCTAAAGGCGGTACTCCAAACTCACTATTTTCGGTTTCCTTCCGTATCGTAAACCTCAATTCTGTCCGTGTAAGGTTTCACCTGTTCGGTAATTTCGGCAGCATCTCCGACAACTACAATCGCGGCGGCGTCAGGGGTCACGTACTTCCGAGCTACGGATTGAATCTCTTCAACCGTCACTGCGTTTACCCGATCGCGATACGTCCGCAGGTAATCGTCAGGTAAGTCGAACATCTTGATGTTTACTAACTGGTCGATTAGACCGTCCTGGGTTTCGATGCGAATCGGAAATACTCCGGAGAGATACGATTTGGCGTTGGTGATCTCCTCAGCGGACACCGCTTCGTCGCGGATCCGTTTCAGTTCGTAGAAGAATTCGTGCAGTGAAGCGCCGGTCACTGCTGTCCGCACTTCCGCAGTGGCGCGAAACGTTCCCGCCAGGCGGCGCGCATCGAGACTCGAGTAGGCGCCGTAGGTGTAGCCCTTGTGTTCGCGCAAGTTCATAAACAAGCGCGACGAAGCATTCGCGCCGAGCACGGTGTGCATCAGCAGCATCGGAAAATAATCGGGACTGGTGCGGGTAATCGCTTCGTTCGCAATCACGATGTTCGATTGGGCTGAGCCCGGCCGATCCACGAGATAGACGACGCGTTCGGTTCGTTTGGCGAGCGCGGGCGAGTTTGGTTTATCGACAACGCCTGAGTTCCAGGCAGCAAACAATTCGTTCACGCGCGCGACCAGCGATTCGCGTTCAAAATCACCGATGACAATCAACACGGCGTTGTTCGGAATAAAACTGGAGGCGCGGAAAGCCAGTAAATCATCCCGCGTCAGCGCGTCGAGCATTTCGTCCGTCGGCGAAATCGTCGAATAAGGATGGTCGCCGAAAATTACCTTCGCCAAACGCTCGGACGCGAGAAAGCTGGGTTGTGCGCGTTGTTGGATCAGCAGTTGCTTTGTGTTCTCGCGCGCGAGGTCGACTTCGTTCTGCGGAAAAGTTGAACGAATCGTGACGTCGGCAATCAATTCAAGAATCTCGTCAGAATAAATTGCCAGCGACGACGCGGCGATCGTCGTGAAGTCTGCGGTCGAACCGACCGAGAGAGTTGCGCCCAGCCGTTCGATCTCTTCGGCAATTTGCCGGCTGGTGCGGGTCTCTGTGCCTTCGGAGACGAGGTGCGTCATCATGTCGGTCAGGCCCGGCAAATCTCGCGGATCGTTGGCGTCGCCGGAGCGAAACGCCAGGCGAAAACTAATCAGCGGTAGGCGTCGATCCTCGATCAATACCAGGCGCAAGCCGTTTTCGAGCGTAGTTGCGAACGCGTCCGGCAGATTCAGCGGACGCGGCGCCAGCGGTGGCGGCATCTGGCGACGAAAGTCTTCAGTTAACAGGGTCTGGTTCATTGTGTCAGCAAGAGATGAAATCAGCTTGATTCGACCCGTTCCTGCTGGATCGAAGAAACAGGGGGCGCGGCTGGAGATTCATCGGAAGTTGGCGGAACTTGCGGCAGGGGCGCAGTCGGCTGATCGGGTTCGCCAGGCTGTTGCGGTTCTGCCGCCGCAGCTTCGCCAGCAGCCGGCACGATCTCTAAGAGCACTCGGTTATCCGTGTCGAGATATTGCGCGACGGCCTCGCGAATCTGCGTCGCGGTCACGTCGAGATAGTTCTGCAAATCGGTATTGAACAACTCTGGATCGTTGTCGTAGAGCGTGCATTCGGCGATCTGTTGCGCGCGAAACAGCGACGATTGCCGGCTGCGCACGGCCGCGTTGAAAAGATTGTTGCGCAGCTTCTCCATCTCTTCGCCGCTTGGGCCAGTGGCCGCGAGCTGATGAATTTCGTCGAAGATAGCCTGACGAATTTGCGCGCCGTCGCGATCGGGCTTGGGAATTACCACCACGAACAAACCCGATGGACCACGGCGCTCGTCTATCCCGCCCTGTATTTGTACGACCGATTCTTCGCCCTTGACCAGCTTTTGGTAGAGGCGGGCACTCTCACCCTCGAACAGCAGATGACTCGCGAGCGACAGCGCATAAAACTCCGGTGTGCGGCGCGCTGGAATTTTCCAGCCGAGCGCAAATGCAGGCACCGGCGCATGCTGGTCGAGATAAACATCCTCCTGAATCGCCACCCTATCGGGTTCGGTCACATCGACTGGCGGCGGGACCGGCTGACTCGATATCGAGCCAAAGTATTTGTCGATTAGCTGACGCGTCTGTGTCTGATCGAAATCGCCGGCGATCGAAAGTACGGCATTGTTCGGAGCGTAATAGATGCGAAAAAACTGCTGGATGTCTTCAACCGTGGCGGCGTCGAGGTCTTCCATCGATCCAATGGTCGAATGCGCATTGGCCGGGTTCTGAAAACTCATCTCGAAGAGACGCAAAAACCCGTTGACGTAAGGCTGGTTGTCATAGCGCAAACGCTTTTCCTCTTTAACCGCTTCGCGTTGATTGTCGAGGTTCTCCTGGGTGACTGCGAGCGTGCGCATGCGATCGCTTTCCAGCCAAAGCGCCAGCGGCAATTCGCTCGCCGGCAAAGTCTCGAAATAATTAGTGCGTTCGCTGGAAGTCGTGCCGTTCATCGTGCCGCCGGCGTTGGATATATATTGAAAATGACCGGCCTTCGGCACATTTTCCGAACCCTGAAACATCATGTGCTCGAAAAGATGTGCAAAGCCCGTGCGCCCGGCAGGCTCGTTACGTGACCCCACATCGTAATAAACGGCGACAGAAACAACCGGCACCGAGTGGTCTTCGTTGAGCACGACGCGCAGGCCATTGGCTGGAGTAAATTGTTCAATAGGTGTATGCGGAACCTCGAAAGTTTTCTGCACAAAGTGGCTCGCTTCGATCCGCGCGTGCGGCGGTTAATTGAAGAGCTTCGGGGGAAGTTGGCGAAATGATTTTAGCGCGGAATCCGATCATAAACAAAGACGCTCCGCGGAAACGGAGCGTCTCGCATTCCTTTTACTCGACTCGAGTTAAGAACCCTTCGATTCGCCGACCATACCGCGCAGTTCGGCGCGCAGTCGTTCGATCTCAGCTAGTTACTGTTCGACCCGTTCGAACAGCGGCCCCTGGCCCTTAATCCCCTCGTCAATCAAGAACGCTGCCGCCTCGGCGCGCGTGCCGAAGACGCCGGCTTGGACCAGTTGGCCCAACTTGATCTGGGCGTCATGCGAAACTTTCACCGCCAGCAT
>CBFHBI010000469.1:0-3665 GCA_965653755.1 uncultured Blastocatellia bacterium | reverse complement strand
ACCTGCTCAGCGCTCTCAACTGGGTGCTGAGTAACAGGACCACCTACAACATCCGCGTTGTGAACATGAGCCTGGGAGCGCCGGCCATCAGCTCTTACAAGAATGATCCGGTATGCCGCGCCGCGCGTGCTTTGGTTGATGCCGGAGTAGTCGTGGTCGCAGCCGCCGGCAACAACGGTAAGGATTCCAACGGCAATAAAATTTATGGACAGATTCACTCGCCCGGCAACGAACCCTCGGTCATTACGGTCGGCGCCGCCAACACGTTAGGCACAGACGGCCGCAGTGACGACCAGGTTGCCAGCTACAGCTCACGTGGACCAACGCGTAGCTACTGGACGGACGCCAACGGCGTGAATCATTACGACAATCTGCTCAAGCCAGACCTGGTAGCGCCCGGCAATAAGACGATCTTTGCCGAAGCTCAGCAAGGCAACAACAATCTCAACTACCTCGTCACGAACTATCCGCAGCTTGATGCCGGAGTTTCCACGACAAACAATCAACGATTGATGTACTTGAGCGGCACTTCGATGGCTACTCCGATCGTTTCCGGCGCGGCTGCACTCTTGTTGCAAGCCAATCCGAGCCTGACGCCGAATATGGTCAAGATGATCATGATGTACACGGCCGGGCCAATCGCTGGCTTCAATGAACTCGAGCAAGGCACCGGTGAATTGAACGTCGAGGGCGCGGTGAGATTGGCCAAGTTGGTCAAGACTACCTTAACTTCAAGCACGCCGCAGGACAGTGCCATGCTGACCACCGCAGCGCCCGATCCCCATACGACGATTGCCACTCAGAGCTTCACTTGGGCACAGGGCATTCTGTTCAAGCACTGGTACGCGAAAGGAACCAAGTTGATCACGAACTATCAGAGCTTCTACGCGCAAGGCGTAGTGCTCGGCGATGGCGTGGTGCTCGGCGACGGCGTAGTGCTTGGTGATGGAGTCGTGCTCGGCGACGGCGTGGTGCTAGGTGATGGTGTCGTCCTCGGCGACAGCGTCTTCACCAGCGCCGGCGTGGTGCTAGGTGACGGCACAATTTTCTGTAGTGGTGTCGTGCTGGGCGACGGCGTCGTGCTCGGCGATGGCGTCGTGCTCGGTGACGGCGTCGTGCTGGGCGATGCCACGACGATGGGGACCTCGGCTTCGACCAGCGCCAGCGCGGTGCAGGCCGCTGCCGCCAAGGCCATGATTTACGGCGATCCGCAATAGCGGGTCGCATCTGATGCGCCGGCCCGCCAGCCGGCGCATCGCTTTATCAATCGCTCTTTTGGGATTTCGACAATTCAGGGGAGACAAAATGGCCGTCACTATGATGAGCCAGGACTGGGCAGCACGTAGCGGATTCGCAGAGCCGCCACAACCATGCAATATCGGCGAACTCTGTCGGAACGAAGAAGCGGAAGTAATCGAATTCTTGTCAGCGCGCCCGCTGCACACGGTCTTTATGTTGGGTTTGATCCGCGACAACGGACTGCTCAGTCCGAAGAATCGCGGATCGTTTTATGGCTCACGCAACCAGGCGGGACAACTCGAAGCCGTCGCCTTAATCGGTCACGCTACGATGGTTGAGGCGCACACTGAGGAATCGTTGATTGCCGTCGCGCGCGTGGCTCGCAACTGCAACAACACGCACCTGATTCGCGGCGAGCAGCAATCAATCAAGACGTTCTGGACTTATTACAGCGGGTCTTGCAGCGAACCGCGCTCCGTTTCGTGCGAGCGCTTGTTCGAGCTGAGCGAAGTTCCTTCGCATCTTTCCGACGTGACGTTGCGGCCGGCAACAATGGATGACTTCGACAAGGTTGTCACCGTCAACGCTGCCATGGCGCTCGAAGAGGGTGGCAGCAATCCGTTGCAGCGCGATCCGAGCGGTTTTCGCAAGCGGACGGCGGGTCGCATCGAACAGAACCGCGTGTGGGTCCTGGTTGACGACAATCGATTGATCTTCAAAGCCGACGTTGTCAGCGCTACGCCCGCGGTCACCTACCTCGAAGGCATTTATGTTCATCCGGAAGAAAGACGGAAAGGGCACGCGCTGAGATGCCTGACCACTCTCTCGTCACAGCTTCTCACCGGCACCAAGTCGATCTGTCTCACGGTCAACGATCGCAATCGAAACGCCGTCGCCCTTTATGAAAAGGTCGGCTTCAAATTTCATAGCAGTTACGAAACTATCTATCTCCGTTAAGCAAGACAGGTCCAATCCGTGGAAGCCACAGTCCGAATAAATAATCCAAGATTACTCGACACCTATCGCTGGGTCGTGGTCGCCGCGGGAGGCGCAGCCTTAACCGCTTCAACCCTTTGGCTCCCAACGCCGAAGTTCGATTGGCGATTCTTAATCCTCGCTTCGGTCATGATGGTAGTCAGCTCGCGCTTCTCAGTTCAGATTCCGCGCGTCAACACGAACATCACGATCTCGGACACTTTTATTTTCCTCGTGCTCTTGTTGTACGGCGGGGTCGCGGGGATTCTGCTGGCAGCCGTCGAAGGACTGTTCTCCGGCCTGCGCATCAGCAAGACGCCACTGGTCATCGCCTTTAACTCGGCGATGATGATCTTCTCTACCTCGCTGACGGTGATGGTAATCCGCTTGTGTTTGGGACCGATCGGCGAAGTCAGGTTTCATGAGATCTCACACTTCGTTCCTGCTATCGGCGCGATGGCGCTGATCCAATACTTTTCGAACAGTGGCATTTGTGCGATTGGCTTGGCGATTAAGACGCGCGAATCGATCTGGCGCACATGGCAAACTCATTATCTTTGGTCGTCGATTACTTACCTGACTGGCGCCGGTTTGGCGGCCTTCGCTTCGAACTCGATCGATAAGATCGGCATCACGATTGTTTTGGTCGGCGCGCCGATCATCGTCGTCGTCTATTTCACCTACAACAAATATCTCGAAGAGATTCGCGCCACTGCCGCGCAGGCGGAACAGGCCGAACGCGAACGCGCCGAAGCCGAACGCGCGCGCGCTGAAGCCGAACGCGAACGCGCCGAACAGGCCGAGCGTCACGTCGAAGAATTGAACCGGCACATCGCCGAACAGGAACGCATCAGCCAGCAACTACAAGAGAGCAAGGACCACTTTCGTCACGCGGCTTTCCACGATGCGCTGACGAATCTGCCGAACCGCACGCTGCTGACTGAGAATCTGAAGTTCGTCATCGAGCGGGCGAAAAACCAGGAGGACTATCAATTTGCTGTACTCTTTCTTGACTTGGATCGTTTTAAGAACGTCAACGACAGTCTGGGTCATTCGATCGGTGACCAATTATTGATTGCCATGGCGCGGCGTTTGGAAAGCTGCATTCGCGAAGCGGATATCGTTGCGCGTCTCGGCGGCGATGAATTCGCCATTCTGCTCGACGGCATTCCAGGCGGCAGTGAAGCGACTAACATGGCGCGTCGCATCCAGGAAAAACTTGCTTCACCTTTCAATCTCAGCGGCCACGAAGTCTTCACTTCGACGAGCATCGGCATCGCGCTCAGCTCGACCGGCTACGATCATCCCGAGAACATGCTGCGCGACGCCGACACCGCGATGTATCGCGCGAAGGCGCAGGGCAAAGCGTGCTACGAAGTTTTCGACAAGGGCATGCACACGCACGCGGTTTACCTGCTGCAGATGGAAAACGATTTGCGCCGCGCGCTCGA
>CBFHBI010000468.1:0-3675 GCA_965653755.1 uncultured Blastocatellia bacterium | reverse complement strand
TCAACCACCCGCTACCGCAGGTGGTACTGACACGAGCTTCGTGTTCTAATCTAGTTCTCGGAAGCATAAACAGTCCGGGCCAAACGTACCAGGACTTCGGAACTACTTTATGAAACGCTTCAAGAATCTGTGGTTGACGAATTGGCGTTACGTTGTGATCGCGGCGATCACTCTGTCGGCCTTGAACGCGGCGCCGTCGCGACAATCTGCGTCGGCATCTCGAATGTCACTTGATCCGGTCGCTACCGCTCGGGGTGCCGACACATCCGCTGATCGCGTTGCGCTTTATCAAGCCCTGCTCGATCTGCGAAACCCCTGGACGGTGATGTGCGTCGCGGCGCATCCGGATGATGAGGACGGCACGTCTCTGATCGTCATGCGTTACAAGTACGGCGCGCACACGGTCAGTCTGTTTTCGACTTATGGCGAAGGCGGGCAGAATGCGATCGGGCCGGAGCTGTATGAAGAGCTGGGCGCGATTCGCGCGCACGAGACCATGGCCGCGGCTGAAATCCAAGGCTCTGAACCGCACTTTCTCGGTCTCAAGGATTTCGGCTTCTCAAAGACGCGTGCGGAGGCTTTCAAATTCTGGGGACACGAAGAAGCTTTGCGGCGAATGGTCCTGGAAATTCGCAAACTGCGACCAGACGTAATCATCACCAATCATTCGACCACGACTAACGATCACGGACAGCATCAGGCGACGGCACTAATGATCGTCGAAGCATTCGACGCAGCGGCCGACAGTTCGAAATTTCCCGAGCAGTTGAAAGATGGCGTAACAACTTGGCAAGTGCAGAGACTGTTCGTACGCCAACGCGGAAACAATTCGAACGATTCATCGTCGATCGTAACGATCGATCCCAACGAACAAGATCCGGTGCGCGGCCAAGTCTATGCCGAAGAGGCTCTGCATGCTTTGCAACAACACGCGACGCAGGGACCGTGGCCAAAGTCATTCGCGGAATATGCGAACCGGTTTCGCGCTTTCAGTGGCCAGACCGGAACGGCGGCCGGACAATTTCCGATGATTCGCTACGTCCTGGTGAAATCGGCGCAAGAGGCTGCGGCGCTGCCGGCGAAAGAGTCTCACAATTTTCTTGACGGGTTGAAATTATCACCCGCCGTTGCCCAGGAGTTGCGTCTGCCCGACTTTCACTCGACGAAGGAACTCCTTGACGACATGGAACACACGCGCGAAGCATTGATCGAGACCTATCGCGAGGGTGATTGGGCCAAGCCGGGCAAAGCCGATCCACAGCGCAAGGATTTAATGCGCGGAAAGATGGAACGGGCGACTGCGCTGGCGCTGGGATTTACGCTGAGTCCAGAAGTTGCGAACAAGACGGCGGTTGCGAATTCGACGATAGATGTGCCCATCAAAGTCGCCAACGGTGGTTCAGAGCCGATCACGAACCTTGATTGTGGCACCCGAGCAGTCGCCGGCGTCAATCCACGCAGCGCCAATATTAAGGTGAATCATTCAACTGCGCGCGCGGTTGCTCCCGGTGCGGCAATTACTCTGTCTGAACAAATCCAAATTCCGACTTCGGCAAAGATCAACTTGCCGCTCGCGCAACACTTGTATGAACCGACGGCGCTGGGATTGAACGAAGACATTCGCTGCACGTACGAAGTAGACAAAACCAAATTAGGAATCGATCTGCCGTTGCGTGTCGATGTTGCGTCGCCGATTGAAATCTCCGAGCTCAGCCCTAATCCCTTCGTTGTCCGGCGCGACTTTGATCGTTACGTCGGCAATGGCCCTATATTGAACGTTCAGTTAATCAACCATCGTAACGAACCAGTGCGCGGAAAATTGAAAGTTACCGTGGGGAACGAGACCGATCCGTTGGCAATTGATCTCCCGGCCTTAGGAAGCGACGCTTTCAAGATCACTACTGCTCGACTATTCGCAAATTTCAATCCGCGGAGCGGAAAACCACCGGATTCGATCGGTCTCTCGTATGTCACCAATAACGGAGCTACGCTGGCCTCGGAGAAGACTCCACTCGTTACGGTCGATGCTCGCGTGGCCCCCAATCTCCGCGTCGGCTACATCCGTGGGTTCGACTTCAGTCTACCGAATGCATTGAATGCGCTGGGAATCGAATCGAAAGAACTGAGTGTGGAGGACGTGAAGTCAACGAATCTTTCCAAGTACACGTCAGTCATCGTAGATAATCGCGTCTATGAATCGAAGCCGGAATTGATCGCAGTAAACCAGAAGCTGCTGGATTATGCGAACGCGGGCGGGACGCTGATCGTTTTCTATCACAAGTCTGACGAGTGGAATCCTGACGAACGTCGCAACCGGCCGCAGCTCGCGCCTTACAAATTAATTCTTGGCGGCGAGCGTGTGACTGACGAGAATGCGCCGATAACTTTTCTCGAGCCAGATCATCCGCTGCTGAACACACCCAACAAGATGGGCCAGGACGATTTCAAGGATTGGATTCAGGAGCGCGGGCTTTATTATCCGCGCGAATGGGATCCGCAGTTTCATGCGCTGTTGCAAACGAACGATCCGGGCGAAAGTCCCTTGAAGGGCGGCTTGCTCGTCGCCGAATACGGCAAAGGCCATTACATCTACACGAGCATGGTTTGGTATCGCGAACTGCGCGGCGGCATTCCCGGCGCGTATCGCATGCTGGCGAACATGATCAGTTACGGCAGGAATTAAGAATTAGCCACGGAGGCACAGAGACACGGAGAAATGATGAAAATCAACCGTCATCTGAGATCCGATTTGACGCAAGACGAGTTGGAGCGAGTTAAGTTAATAACAGATCGTTTGCATGGACGTCCAAAAGATTGCCCTAAATGTCAATCACGAGTTCACGGTAACTGTGGCACGAACGACGCGGACGATTAACGTGTCCGGTTTGCGGATTTGTCTTAGAGGACAATCGGAAATCAGTGACCTTGGCTGAAGCTTTTCTAATCTCTGTGCCTCTGTGTCTCTGTGGCAACGCTTTCCAGCCTCTCCTTCACCCGCTTGAGAAAATCTTCAATCGCTTCATTGATGCGGCGCTGCAGAGCATTACTCAGTCGCGCTTCGGTCATCAAACCTACTCCGGGATGAAGTTCCCACGCCCGCTTGCGACGCAGTTCGACCTGATGCGACACATCGATGACCGTCATCCTGTTGCTCTCCCTCATCTTCAGCGAGTAGCGCAGCAGGTTCTCGCGTTCGTTCGGCGCCGGTGACCATTCGATCATCTCGGCGTGCGGCGAAGTCTCGCGCACGGGAAAAGTAAATCGCACATGGCCCACCGGCGTCTCAGTCGCGATGGTCCAGCGCGCGACGCCGCCGGTCTCGCGCCGAATCGCTTCGACGCCGGCGAGCATCTACGTAAAGTTTGTCAGGTTGGTGAAAAACTTCTTCACCGCCTGCAAAGGCGCGTTGACTTCAATTTTGCCTTTGAAAGATGAACGGACGCGAAACATGAGTCAGTTGGCAGTGAGCGGTGAGCAGCGGGCAATTCGGAGGTTCATAAGAATAATCCGCAGATTTCGCAGACTACGCAGATTAAGAAGAAACAAAACCACCTGCATGATCTTTGAGTACGCATTTTGAATCACTGTAATCTGCGGATAATTCCCTTTCGCCTGACCGATAGTAGTCGTCACACGAGGGTGGGCGAAAGGGAATTATCCGCAGATTACAGTGAT
>CBFHBI010000467.1:0-3683 GCA_965653755.1 uncultured Blastocatellia bacterium | reverse complement strand
ATTCGGCAGTCACCCAGCCTTCGGTTCGCTGATTGCGCAGGTGTGGCGGCAATTTATCTTCAACCGAAGCCGCGCAGATGACGCGCGTGTTGCCCATTTCGATCAGGGCTGAGCCTTCCGCGTGCGGCAGAAAGTTCGGCGTGATCTTGACGGCGCGCAATTCGTCAGCAGCGCGATTGTCCGTGCGGGTGAAGGTCATAAATTTTGGAATCCATCCGCAGATTACGCAGAAAAGAAAACGATATCAACGTCCGTCTGTACGGGCAGGGCTTGTCCCTGCCCGTCTCGCAAGATCGAACGCGGGCAGGGACAAGCCCTGCCCCTACAGAAATGAACGCGGACTAAATCTTAAGTCGATCCTCGCCCCAAACTTCGACGGCTTCCAGACGCGAGGGCGTGGCTCCTAAAAACCTTTCGGCCACACGTGCGAATCTCTCAGTCGCATCAGTCACATAAAAATGATCCAAATCATCGCACAAGTGCCGTTCGAGCGCACCGGTCGGCATGGTCAATCGCGCCAACCCCTTATCATTTAGCAACGTCTTGACCTCGGCCGCGGTCGCTTCGCCGGAATCGATCAGCCTGACCTCTGGGCCAACCGTCTGTTGAATCACATCGCGGAGAATTGGATAGTGCGTGCAACCGAGGACCAGCGTATCGATCTTCGTCTGCAGGTCGGCAAGATACGTCGCGGCTATAGTCCGCGTCACTTGGTTGTCGGACCAACCTTCTTCAGCCAGAGGCACGAACAACGGACAAGCGCGCTCGATAACATTCGCGCTCTCGTCAGCTTTTTTAATTGCCGTGGTATAAGCGCCGCTCTGCACCGTCGATTCAGTCGCGATGACGCCTATCTGCTGGGAACGCGGGCGCCCCGCCCGCAGCGCTACCGCAGCTCTCGCTCCCGGCCCGATCACTCCCACGACATCAATCTCTAACGCCGCTCGAATTGCCGGCAGCGCGAGCGCCGAAGCGGTGTTGCAGGCGACAACCAGCATCTTGATTCCATGCGCCGCGAGGAATCGAGCATTCTCAACCGCGTATCTCTCAACCGTGGCCAGCGACTTCGTTCCATAAGGCACGCGCGCCGTGTCGCCGAGATAGACGAACCGCTCATTCGGCAGATGTTCGTGCAGCGCGCGATAGACGGTCAGTCCACCGACGCCGCTATCAAAAATCCCGATCGGAAGATGATGATCCACTCTCTTTCAGAACTTCCTGCACGGACACAAAAAGGACCGACAACGAATTTATCATAGCATTCGCTGTCGGTCCGTCAGGGTCGATCCGGAAAGGCGACTCGATTAAGGCCCAAAACGCTTGCGATACTCAGTCGATGCGATGAACGCCTTCACCATCTCAGCGGCAACGTAATCGCCGTTGAATTGATTCAGTTTCGTTAACCAGAAATCATAACCGGTGTAATCGGTGTCAGGCGAATCATTGGGGTTGCGCCGCAGGTAGCCGAAGTACTGCATCAAGACAAACGCGCGATTCGTTTCTGCGCTGACGAGGTTCGGATGTTCGGCAATGGTCCGCAATGCCTGCGCGCGCGTCTTGACGTTATTGGTAAGGTCGCTCACCAGTTGATTGCGCTCTGCGGGCGACAACGGAAATCCGGCATTCTGATTCATCCGATCGACAAAATCGGCGGCCGGTCCGCTGGTGCCATAGATACTCGTAAAGCGTGTGCGCTGCACAAAGGCATTTGCGAAGTTCTGCTTGTTTGTCTCCAGCACCTGTTGCCAACCCGGCTGTAAGACCACGACTCCGTTCCCGACGGTCTGGCTGTCAGTAATGAACTCGCTGAAGCGCACCATCGGCACAGCGAACTGGTGGGTCGAACCAAGAGTTGAATTACCTATCGCGTCACCGTATGCAGTCTTATACATGCGCTCAACTAGGTAGCCCGTTTGCTGAAACTCAATCGACAGAAAGAACGCGCCTGAGGCATTGATTCTTTGCACGTCGGCGCAGGCCGTGTCGCTGCCGCACTGCACAATTGTTCCTTTCCAGAAATTGAAGCCATCGGCATCAGGGTTTCGGGTAAGAAAGTCGCGATACTGTCCATAAACGAAGAAACCAGGCAAGTCGATTGGATTCCCAGTACCGTTATCGTCATTCACGATGTAGCCTGTAGCAGTGACTCGTCCGGCGGTAACGTTTGATAGACTTTGAATTGTAACAGTGAAAGTTTCATCGGGTTCGATCACCGTGTCCGGGATCAGGAGTACCGTTATTGACTGTTGCGTGACCCCCGGTGCGAACGTAAGCGGACCGAGTACGGGGTTGTAGTCTGTCAGTCCTCCTGCCGTCCCGTCAGCCGACACGTATTGTGCAGTAATTGTTTTGCCGCTGGCCGCGCTAAGGCTGACCTTAAAGGTCATCATATTCGGCACGGTGTTTCCTTCTACTAAAACCGCGTCGCTGATCGAAATGGTCGGCGGCGGATCATCATCCACAATCGTGATTGTGGCGGAACTGGGACTGCCAAACGAAGCTGATCCGGTCAGGAAAGACAACGATACCGAAAAGATTTCGTCGTTCTCGTCGATGTTGTCGTCCAGGATAGGTATATTGAACGTCTTGCTCGTCTCTCCATCGGCGAAAGTCAACGTTCCGCTCGTACTGGTAAAATCGCTCCCCGCAGTGGCACTTCCACTGCTGGTACTGTACTGGACCGCGGTTGAGCCGGCGCTGCCGCCAGTCCGCGTGACCGTCACAGTCACAGACCCTGCATTCTCTGCGACGCTGTACGTAGAGCTGGCAAACTGCAAACTGCCGCCACTCAGAATTGTGATACTGAATGTCTGCGTAGCCACGGGCGACACGCCGTTGCTGGCAGTGACTGTGATTCCGCTGAACGTCCCGGCCGTGTTAGGAGTGCCGGACAAGAGTCCTGAGCTTTGCAGAAACAAACCTGGAGGCAATGTTCCCGCAGTTACGCTGAACGTAGGAGCAGGCGTTCCCGTCGCAGTTAGCGTGTACGAGTACGGTGTACGCGTGATTCCTTGTGGCGGGGGGTTACTAGTAAAGATGGGCGCAACGTCGTTGTCGTTGATCGTCAGCGTCGCATTCGTGATTGCCCCACCCGTGGCGCCACCTGATACCGGCGTCAACGTGAGCCCCAGGGTTTCATTCGGTTCCTGTATCGTATCGTCGACGATTGGCAGATTGATTGTTTTATTCGCCGAGTCGCCGTCGGCCCAGGTCGCGAACATATCTCCATTGAATCGCGCCAAGACCCAATATTGAACCGGATTCGTGGTAAAGCTGTAGAACCCGCTGACGACGAGCTTCCCCGTGTCCTGCACCAGGATGGCGTCAATCTCGGTGCCGTTAACGGCGCCAATGCCCTGATAGGTGGGATCGAGGCTGCCATCCGGATTCAATCTGGCCAGCTTCGATATGGGTGTCCCGTTGATGTAATCGAACGTTCCTCCAATCACCACCTTCCCGTCAGGCTGGAGTGCGATCACCCAGACACCGGTATCAGGGCCCGATCCGGTATTAAAGCTGGTGTCCGGAGTACCATCGGAGTTCACCCGAGCAACGTGGTAGATGGTTTGCCCCCCGACTGAACTGAAACCGCCGCCAATAAATATTTTTCCGACGGGTTGGAGCACGATCGAGGCAATATTCCCCGGAGAGCCGAGGACCACATGAAAGCTATTATCGACGCT
>CBFHBI010000466.1:0-3684 GCA_965653755.1 uncultured Blastocatellia bacterium | reverse complement strand
GATCAATCACGCATGTGAGGTTTTGATTCCGTCTTCGGGTTTGAGTCCGCATTAGCGGACGTTTGGAAATAGCCCAGCACTTTAGTGCTGGGATCGCGGTTGTATTTAGAATTGAGTCCGCGAAGCGAACGTTTGAAAATAGCCCAGCCATTTATGGCTGGGATCGATGGATGTTTTGATAATTAAGTCCGCGGAGCGGACGGCAGAGTGTCAGAACCGGGAGCGATAGCGACCGGATCAATCACGAAACTCAATCATCGATTTCTGCGTCGTATGTTTCTGTCGCCCGCTTCGCGGGCTTTTGAATAATTAATCGACATTACCCAGCACTAAAGTGCTGGGCTATTTTCAAATCGTCCACTGCGCGGACGACTTCTCATGAACGAACCGGTTTCACAAGACTCAGTTGATTCGATTCGGAAGGACTTTACGTCTGAGTTCGATCGATTCTCAAATCCTCGCGCTCGCAGCCAAGCCGTCGCTTCGCTTGCGGAGGCAGAACAGCAATTCCGCGCCTTGAAAGATCTGCGTACTAAGTTTCTCGGTAAGAAAGGATCTATCACTACCGAGAAGAAACGGATTGGGACTATCGAACCGGCGCAACGTCGCGAGTTCGCGCAGTCTTTACAGGCGCTTGAGTTGGAAGTCGGTGAGCGGATTGCCACCACGGAGGCTGATTTAGCCGAATTAATCTCGCGGGGAAAAACTGCACGCGAAGCGATCGATGTCACAGTCCCCGGTCGTCGCCCTCGTCCAGGTCATCTTCATCCGATCACTTTGATGCGCCAGCGGATCGAAGACATCTTCGTTTCGCTGGGCTACCTCGTCGAAGATGATCGCGAGATCGAGACTGACTTCTACAACTTCGACGCGCTCAACATTCCCGAAGGACATCCGGCGCGCGATCCGCAGGATACGTTCTACACGACCGAAGGCTTTGCCCTGCGTTCGCAAACTTCTACGGTGCAGATTCACGCAATGCAGCGCCGGGGCGCGCCGGTACGAATGATTGCCCCGGGCCGGGTCTTTCGTCGCGACACGCCGGACCCGACGCACAATCCAATGTTCTTTCAGGTCGAAGGATTGTGCGTCGATCGCGGCATCACGATGGCTCACCTGAAAGGCACGCTGGCCGAATTTGTTCATCGATTGTTTGGACCGGAGACGCAGACGCGCTTTCGCCCTTCGTATTTTCCGTTCACTGAGCCGAGCGCCGAAGTCGATTACAGTTGCTTCAATTGCGCCGGCCAGGGCTGCCGCATCTGCAAGCATTCGGGTTGGATCGAGCTGGGGGGATCGGGGATGGTCCATCCAAACGTTTTGCGCGCCGCCAACGTTGACCCCGAAGAATTCACCGGCTTCGCGTTCGGTCTCGGCATCGATCGCACGTGCGCTCGGATTTATCAATTGGACGATATTCGCTTGCTGTTCGAGAACGATGTGCGGTTTTTGGAGCAATTCAGATAAGACTGTCAGTGGTCAGTTGTCGGTAGTCAGTTGAGTTTAATGCACTGACCACTGACCACTGACTACTGACCACTGACAAAATGTTCATTTCTTACAACTGGCTGCGCGAACTCACCGGCACAAAGCTCTCGCCTGACGCGATCAGAGATCGGCTGACCAATCTTGGTTTGGCGGTCGATGCGGTGGAAACGCGCGGCGATGATTTTGTGTTGGACGTTGAGGTGCCTTCAAATCGCGGCGATTGCCTGTCGCACGTCGGCATCGCGCGTGAACTGGCCGTAAGTGAAAAGTCTCAGGTCTCAAGTCTCAAGTCTCCGATCTCAAACGCAAGCGGCAAGACTGAAGAATTTGCGTCCGTTCAGATTCTCGATCCCGATCTTTGTCCGCGTTACGCCGCGCGCATCGTTCGTGGCGTCAAGATCGCACCGTCGCCCGAGTGGCTGGCGAAGAAACTCGAAGCGATTGGACAGCGGCCCATCAACAACGTCGCCGACATCACGAATTATGTTCTGCACGAGATGGGCCAGCCGCTGCACGCCTTTGACCTGGCGAAGCTCGGCGAGAATCGAATCGTGGTACGGCGGGCGCGGCCGGGCGAAACCATCAAAACGCTCGACGGCGTCGAGCGCAAACTAGACGATCAAATGCGGGTCATCGCCGACGCTGCCAAACCTGTGGCCGTTGCGGGTGTGATGGGTGGCGAAGAATCTGAAATTTCAAACGCGACCACGGACGTCCTGATTGAGAGCGCATATTTCAATGCCGCGTCGGTGCGGCGGACCGCGAAGCGGCTCGGACTACAGACTGAAGCCTCGCATCGGTTCGAACGGGGAACTGATCCTGAAGGCGTGTTGGCCGCGCAAGAAAGATGCGTTGCGCTCATCTGCGAACTCGCCGGCGGGACCGCGACGGTGGACACGCTCGATATTTATCCGAAACCTATCGCCGCAAGATCGGCGAACCTGCGGCCGTCGCGCGTCGAAGGCATCACCAGTCTTAAAGTCGAAGCGAGCGAGATGAAGCGAATCCTGACTGCGCTCGGATTTGCCCAGCGCGCCAGTGACTCTGCGATGCTGACGTTCACCATTCCCTCGTGGCGTCACGATGTAGCGATCGAAGAAGACCTGGTTGAAGAGATTGCACGTCACGCCGGTTATGACGAAATTCGCACTGAACTTCCGCCGGCGCGTATGGCGGGTGAATTTCATGCGAGCGAAGCGCGCAAGCGGGCCATGCGACGAGCCTTGGCTGCCATGTCATTCGATGAAGCCATCAATCTGAGTTTCATCGAAGCGATGACTGACTTTCCTTTGATTCCCACACTCGAACAGGCAAAGGGCGTCGTATTGACTAATCCGATTATCGAAGAAGCCTCGCAGATGCGGCAGACGCTTTTGCCGGGCTTGTTAAATTCGATTCGGCATAATCTCAATCAGGGCATTCGAAATGTTTGCTTGTTTGAAACCGGCCGAGTGTTTGCAGATTCCGGCAAACAGGAGTTGCCGTTTGAACGGGAAGCCCTGGCGTTGGTCGCCACTGGCGGCGCAATCGAGGCTGGGCGCGCCGAGCCAATGCGGCAAATGGATTTCTTCGATCTAAAAGGCGCGGTGGAAGCTGCAGTCGACGCGATGAATCTGCCCACGCTGTCGTTTGCGGGCGACACGGTGAAACATCTTCGCGCGGGACAATCGGCGACCATCAGTGCCAACGGCATTGAGATCGGATCTGTCGGCCGCTTGAGCGAAGAGATCGCGTTTAGGTACAAATTTCGGCAACCTGTCTATCTCGCAGAGGTCGATCTCACCGCCCTCCTCGAATTGCCTGAGCGTCCGGTGCTTTATGCCCGACTGGCGCGTTGTCCTTCGATTGTCCGCGACGTTTCGCTGCTCGTCGATCGAAAGATTTCGCTCGCTGATCTTGCGACTACTGCGGAGGACCAGAAAGGCGATTATTTTGTCGGCGTTAACTTTGTCGGCACATATGAAGGTGAAGGTATCGCCGATGACAAGCGATCGGTGACACTGCGCTTTGAATATCGCGCGGACGATCGCACGTTGCGAGATGAAGAAGTCGATGCGGTGCATTGGCAGATCATCGAAACGCTGAAAAAGAAGTTCGGCGCGGAAATTAGATAATGTCAGAACCGGGAGCGGTAGCGACCGGATCAATTGATATTCTGTTCAAGATCGATTTCGTCGGCGACCACTAACACGTATT
>CBFHBI010000465.1:0-3693 GCA_965653755.1 uncultured Blastocatellia bacterium | reverse complement strand
AAGAAAGGACGTTGTCGGCGCAGACTGAGCGTCGCGGGAATCTCGAGCGGTCGCGGCTGATACTTCAGCGTCCCGAGCAGCTCTTCCAATTCCTGAACTTCCGCATCGGGTTCGCCGGTTCTGTCCCAAAGATAAGTTTCGTTCATAGTCAATTTGCGCCCTCCCTAACGGTCGGGCTACTGCCCCGTGTTCGGTTGCTAAGCCGGCCCACGCGCTATCGAAGGTGGTGCCGACAAGCCCATCTTCTCGCGCAATAACTTCACGCCGCGATGCAAGTTCACGCGGACCGACGCCGGTGTCAGTCCGGTGCGCGTGGCGATCTCCGGCCCAGTCATGCCTTCGACGAATCGCAGCACGAGAGTTTCGCGGTACGCTTCAGGTAATTGACGAATCAAATCGAGCACTTCAGTGGCCGTGCGGTTCAACGGTTTCGTAATCGCGGTGTGCTCTTCGACTTCAACTGTGTCATGCGATGCGCGATGAAAATCCATTGCTCGGTTGCGTGCGATCATCGCGATCCATGGTCCAAACGCCGTCGGGTTACGCAGCGTGTGCAGCTTCCGCAGCGCGTGCAGAAAAATATCCTGCAGCAGATCTTCAACTTCATCGCGCGGCACGCGCGCGAGCAACACTCCATGGACCAGCGGTGCATACATTTCATAAAGCCGCCCGAAGCGATCGCGTTCTCCTTCCAGGACGGCGCGCACGAGTGTCTGCTCAATGGGCTCGTCGATTGTCTGGGGAGAGCGGAATGCTCCTGTCATCAGCAACATCTCCGCGGTGGCTTCGGCCTCGATCATTGAAACGCCTTGTGCTGTGATTTCATCAGACATGGCTAAGACGAGAATCGCGGAGAGAGTGTTAACAGTGTCAGAAGCCCGCGCGTGAGCAAGGGCTCGTTAACCCGAGCGACAACTCAATGAAGAAACGGGCGCCCTCCCTCACGGTCGGGCTACTGACCCGTTTACGTCAGCGCGAGCGAATAGTTTCGCGCGCCAAATGACGACGGTGCAGATTACGAGCGCGACGGTGCAGGCGGCGCCGCCCTCGATTCCGTATGCGCCGCCGGTTAACCAATCAGGTCCGGCGTTGATTGCTTTTAATAAAGGCGCCGGCGCCAGGCGCGCAATGCCGCTGACCGGCAGGCCCAGCAACGACGCCTGCGTCCAATTCCATGACCAATGCAATCCGAAGGGCAGCCACAAGCTCCGGGTTCTTAAGTAAGCAACTGCCAGCCAGACACCCGCTAGCGCAGTATTAATGAACGTGAAACCCGCAACGACGTTGGGATTCCTGAGATGGGCCAACGCGAACGGCACGGACGTGAGCAACATGCCGAGCCATGCGAAACGCGCGCGTGTGAGGGTCTGTAATGGATAACCGCGAAAGAGGATTTCTTCGGCCACAGCCGCAAGCAGGAAAATCAACGTCGATACGAAGAGCGACGCGCCGATCGTTTTTGCCCCCGCCGGATCGAAACTGAAACGAATGCCGCGCGTAAGCGTCGTCAGCAGAGCTGCCAAGAGCATTGAAGCTGCGCCCAGGAGAGATCCGAGCAGAAGATTCCTGGCCCAACCGCGATGCGGCGAGCAACCCAAAGCCGTGAAGGGAAGTTCTTCCAACAAAGCACCGCAGGCCCAGCCCACGACCAGGGCGGAAATCAAAATCGCACCGTGACCCGAAACGACGGCCCAGAGACTTTCAGCAATCCCAGCGATCGGACGACGCAGCGCCGCAGAAAGGGCAACGACGAGCAGGAACTGTGTGACTTGAAGACAGATCAGAAACGAAATGCAGAAAATCGCCAGTCGCCAGCCGCTACGGAGGTGGCCATTCCGATCGATGAAGAAGTTGTAGGATTCCATGAGCGGACGGGATTCTAACACCGGCAGAAAAATCCGTATTCGTTTCTGCCGTATTTGTTTCTGTAGGGGCAGGGCTTGTACCTGCCCGTCGAACTTCTATTAGCGGCCCGGCAGGGACAAGCCCTGCTCCTACAGGGCGATACATCCCTGTGCTAATCTCTGCCTCAATCAATTCGTTCCGCGACCACCTTCTGTGAGCACTGGCACCAATCAATCTGACGAGCAAAGAAGGCTGCGAAAGCGGCGCGCTGCTGCCTGGGTTTTGACGGGCGTCGTGTCGCTCTTGCTGGCGCTGATAGCGGCGCAGCAATTGTTCAATCTTGGGCCGCTGCTACCGCCGGAAAGCGGATCAGATACGTTGCTGCTGTACGCGCTTTCGTCGCTCAACTTTGCGGCGTTCATGGTGTTCAGTTTTATTCTGCTGCGTAGCGTGCTCAGGTTGCGTCGGGAGCGGAAGGAACGGCAGCCGGGTTCGCGAATCCAGACAAGGCTGCTCGTTTATTTCATCGGGCTGAGTCTTTTGCCGATTGCTGCGATGGCTGCGTTTTCTTACCTGTTTCTGAATCGGTCGATTGAGAAGTGGATGGGCCGGCTGCCCGAAAGTGTGGTCGAGCGCATGCAGAATCAGCAGAAGGAGAGCCTGGATATTCAGAATCGCGATTTAAGAGAAACGACAACTCTGCTGGCCGCGATGATCGCCGAAAAACCGCAGTCGCAATGGCAGACAACTCTGGATCATCTGGTGGCGCGCGGTGAAATCACCGCGGTCGAAATCGTCTCGAACGATGGCGCGGTGATCGCGCACAGCGAAAACGCAATTCCCGATGCCCAGCGGGAAGAACTTATCATGCTGCTGAATCGCGCGCGTGAGTCGCGCAGCCTTGCCGATGAGATTCTGGCAAACGGCAAAGGTTTTGATGTGATGGCCGTGCCGCTTGATTCGTCGTCGCGTCTCATGTTGGTGCCGTCCCGGCGTCACGACACGGACGTAAACGACACCATTGCCGGATCGCTAAGCGAATATCAACATCTGCTGGAACGACAACGCAAGGTGCGCTTGCTGGGCGTCTCGACACTGGGCCTGATGACGTTGTTGCTGCTCTTCGCCTCGACCTGGGTGGCAATTCATCTCTCGCGCGGATTTGCCGCGCCGATTCGTTCACTGGTGAGTGCGTCGAAGGAAGTCGCGCGCGGCAATCTGGCGCATCGGGTGGATACCCTCGCTGATGAGGAGTTGGCTTTGCTGGCCGAGTCGTTCAATCAGATGACGACGGAACTCGACGCGAACCGAAAGCAGCTCGAGTCAGGCGCTACGGCCATGAAGGAGAAGAACCTGGCGCTTGAGGAACGCCGTAATTACATCGAGACAATTCTCGAATCGTTGGGTACCGGCGTGGTGTCGTTGGATCAAAATGATTGCGTTACCACGATCAACACGGCGGCCCTATCGATCTTAAAGTTGACCGACCGGCCGCCGGCGTGGGCCAGTTGGTTGAGTGTCTTGAGCAACGAAGACGCAGCGGTGTTGGGACGACTGCTGCGGCGAGCGCGGCTAGCTGGCCGCGCGGCAGAACAGAGCCAACTCAATCGCGGCGCCGGCGCCAATCCGATTCCGGTCGCTTTAACTGCCACCGCCCTGCGCAGCACGTCCAGCGACGCCCGCGGAGTCGTAGTCGGTATCGAGGATCTTTCGGAATTGTTGACGGCGCAGCGAGCGGCGGCTTGGAGCGAAGTCGCGCGGCGGGTCGCTCACGAAATCAAGAACCCGCTGACCCCGATTCAATTGTCGGCAGAGCGAATCGCCCGCACGTTCGGAGTCAGTGGGCGA
>CBFHBI010000464.1:0-3703 GCA_965653755.1 uncultured Blastocatellia bacterium | reverse complement strand
CTGCCACCGAGCGCGCCATTGAGCAGCAGGAGAATTTCATGAGTGTACTCGTGGGCAGAAATCCCGGCCCAATCATTCGCGGAGTTGAATTGACCGAACTGCAGATGCCGCCCAACGTGCCCGCAGGTTTGCCGTCCGATTTGATCGAACGTCGTCCCGACATTCGTTCGGCGGAAGAGAACCTGATCGCCGCCGGCGCGCGCATCGAAGTCGCACGCAAGGCTTACTTGCCACGCATTTCGTTGACCGGCTGTCTCGGATTCGAAAGCACGTCACTCTCCGATCTATTCAAACCGTCGCGCGGCGTCTGGGGATTTGTTCCGCAGCTCACGCAACCGATCTTTACCGGCGGCGCGCTCAAATCGAATGTCCACTTGACGCAGGCGCAGAGAGATCTGCTGCTGGTTGATTATGAGCGCACGATCCAAACCGCTTTCCGCGAAGTGTCTGACTCGCTGATCGCCTATGCGAAGACGAAAGAGGTACGCGCGCAGAGGGAATTGTTGGTCACAACACTGCAGGATCGTTCAAGACTCGCCTATATGCGTTACAACGGCGGTGTGTCTAACCTTTTGGAGGCGCTCGACGCCGACCGTGAACTCTTCGATGCCGAATTGAGTTTGGCCCAGTCACGTCGCGATGAATTGTTGACCGTCGTTGCCCTCTACAAGTCGCTCGGCGGTGGCTGGCAGTCGTAGAATGCCGGCATGAAAACCAAACAAATTCTGAAGCGAGCCAAGGCTCTCGCCGAACCATTTCGAGTTTCTGACGGCAAAAAGTTTCGACTGAAAGATATCGACCCCGGCGATACGCTCGATTTCAAGTCTGAAGATAAATCGACGGCCCAGGAAGCGTTGGCTGCCGGCATCGAGACGCTGCGCGCACTACAAGACATGCTTTATGCGCAAGACCAGTGGGCCGTCTTGCTGATCTTTCAAGCGCTCGACGCAGCGGGCAAAGACGGCGCGATCAAGCACGTCATGTCGGGCATCAATCCGCAGGGATGCGAGGTCTTTTCTTTCAAAGGGCCATCAGCGGAAGAACTCGATCACGATTATCTTTGGCGTTGCATGAAGTGTGTGCCCGAACGCGGCCGCATCGGCATTTTCAATCGCAGCTATTACGAAGAGACCACGGCGGTGCGCGTTCATCCGGAATTTCTGGGGGCGCAAAAACTTCCGCGGAAGTTAGTCTCGGACAAGATTTGGGGCCAGCGCTTCAAAGATATCAGTAACTTCGAACGATACCTGACGCGGAACGGCGTGGTGGTGCGGAAGTTCTATCTGCATCTTTCGAAAGGCGAGCAGAAGAAGCGGTTTCTCGCACGGCTCGATCGCCCGGACAAGAACTGGAAGTTTTCGATCAACGACGCGAAGGAGCGGGCGCACTGGCACGATTACATGAAGGCTTACGAAGACACAATTCGCAACACCGCGACTGACTACGCGCCCTGGTACGTCGTCCCCGCCGACAACAAATGGTTCACGCGCCTGGTCGTGGCCGCCGCCGTTATCGAAACGCTGGCGTCGCTCGATCTCGCATATCCAGCCGTAAGCCCGGCAAAGCTCAAAGAGTTAGACGCCGCCAAGCAAGCACTGATGGTGGAGAAGTAGATTCCCGAAACGCATTTGGTGTCGTGCTTGAGGTGAACTGATTGAGAGGAAAGTATGAACACCGAAATGCGCTTATTCAAAAATTGGTTGGCAGCAGCTTCGATACTGGCCTTGCTCTTGACCACCTGTGTCAATGTCCTCGGTGACAAAGAGGCAGACAAGAAGAAAAAACAGGGGAAGGTGCTGGAGATGAAAGACAAAGCCCTCGCCGATCTTTACAAGAGCAAGCCCGAAGCGGCCGCGGTCATCAAAGGCGCTCCCGGTTATGCGGTATTCGACAACAACGGCATCCACTTGCTATTGCTGGCAACCTCGCGCGGCAACGGCGTGGTGATCTCCAACAAAGGCGAGGCGCCGTTTTTCATGAAGATGAAAACTGTCGGCGCTGGTCCTGGTATCGGAGTGAAGGACTACCGCGTGATCTTCGTTTTCAAGACTGTGGCTGCCATGCAGAAGTTCAAGAACGGCGGCTGGGATTCAACCGCCGAGGCCGATGCGGCAGCGAAGAGCAAGAACAGCGGCGGCGCTGCGAACGCCACCGGCTCTTCAGTGGACGACGTGCAGATTTACACGATCACCAAGAAAGGTGTGGCCCTGCAAGCTACTCTGGGCGGCACCAAATTCAGCAAGGATGGCGACTTGAATTGAAACTGAGTTCGCACGTGGTGCGATGCCCTTAACCGCCCGGCGTGTAATCGAAATCCAACTTCGCGGTCGCCGCTACTTTTCCGGCGGCCATTTTCTTGAGAGTGCCGGATAGGACCACCTGATTCCGCAAGTCTTTCTCGGCAAAGTCGAGACTCGTAAAGCTTCCTTCAAATTCATAGCTGACGCCGCCGACGCTGCGCGTCTTAAAGCTGATGTTGTTGCCGTCGATGGTTGGCTTCATCAATTTGTAATCCGTCTGAGATTTGTTGTTGAGCCTGATGAATCCATAGGTCGGTGGGGTTGCTTTCCAGCCATATTCATCGTCTCCGTCAATCTGCAAAACTGCAATATTGGCGAAAGCCTGCGGTGGCTTTCCGTGAATCGAAAAAGTTCCCGAAGCATCGACGAGGTTGGCGCGAGTCGTCGATGGTTGGATGACGACGGCTAAGCACGAAACGAGAGCAAATAAGGCCAGATAATTAACGAGTCTTCGCATAATAGATTGATCCACCTCTCCCTTGATGGCGGCAAAGAAGCCGCGCAGATTCTAGGCGGCATCGTTTGGGAAGGTCAACAAGGCTTCTCGGCTGGTTTCGTGGATCACGCGGTACTTGCTTGCGCCTTGCCGGTCCAACGCGAGTGATGTTCGCGAATCAAGGCAATCGCCTCATCGCCGTTCGCGACGCATTTTGGAATGTTGAAGTCGCCGGCGCTGGCGAGCGGAGTCTCGAACTCGAGCATTGACGTGCGCGCCCATTCGACGAAGCCGGGCCACATCTTGCCGACCAAAATCAGCGGCGTTTGATCGAGGTGCTTAACTTGCAGCAATTGCCAGATCATCGACGTTTCGAGCACGGTGCCGATGCCGCCGGGTGCGACAATGAACGCGTGTGACGCGAGCACAAAATGATGCAGCCGCGTGAAGAATGTGCGATGTTCGAAAGCCAGTTCGACGAACGGATTAACTTCCTGCTCGAAAGGAAGATCGACGCGAATGCCCATCGAGTTGTCTTTATCTTTGCCTGCGAGTTGTACGCCTTCGTTGGCCGCCTGCATCAAGCCCGGTCCACCGCCGGTGATGATGTCGCAGCCCATCGCGGCCAGTGCTTGAGATACGCGCTTTGTCTCTTCATAAGCGATGGTTCCCGGCTTGGCGCGCGCAGATCCAAAGATAGTTACGCGGTAGCGATCCTGATGCGACGGTTTCAATCGAGTTAAATTGTTGACCACGTCCCAAAGTCCCAGGACCGAATCAACCAGAACTTTTTTTACTGCTGGTTCGTCGGCCAGGCTGATGGCTTCTGTTCGGCTTGTATCAATCGTGCTCATCTCACATCTCCTGAATCGCTGTCAGAACCGGAAGCCTCATCGGAGCGCCGGCATACCTGCCCGCAAAGCGTGCGCAGCACGCGCACGATTTGTTCGCGCGTCGCGCGCCTGCG
>CBFHBI010000463.1:0-3704 GCA_965653755.1 uncultured Blastocatellia bacterium | reverse complement strand
ACTGTTTTTGAACGGCTTTTTGTCATCATCAGCGGCAGAGTTTCCGGTTCCGACTGAACGCACGACTGAAAGAGTGAGCGTGTGGCGCACCGCCTAGAGAGCGGTGTTAGAGTACCGACTTTAGTCGGGCTCTCGTAACGCAAGCTGTCAGCTTGCGTCTTGCGCTCGCAAACTAACAGTTTGCGTTACGAGAGCCCAACTGAAGTTGGTACTCTGACACCTGTCGCGCAGAGTCATCTATGGTAGGAAACGAATTCACCAGAACCGAAATGCGATCGAGTCTGATTCAATACGAAGTGCGCAAGGCGGTTGGCCTAATCACGCTCACGGATCCACCGGCCAATACATATTCCTACGAGATGATGCAGCAACGCGATCAAGCGATCCTGGCTGCCAGAATGGACGAGAGTGTTCAGGTGATCGTCATCACCGGTGCAGGCGAAAAGTTCTTTTGCGCCGGCGCCAACATCGCGATGTTGAGCGAGGTAACACCCGAATTCAAATATTATTTTTGTCTGCACGCGAACGAGACGCTGAATCGGCTGGAGCAAACGCCGAAGCTGGTCATCGCCGCGATCAATGGTCACTGCGTCGGCGGCGGATTGGAAGTCGCGATGGCTGCGGACTTGCGGGTTGCGCGCCGCGGCGCCGGCAAAATGGGATTGCCGGAAGTATCGCTTGGCGTTTTGCCGGGAACAGGCGGAACGCAGAGACTGACACGCCTGGTCGGCAAATCAAAAGCGATCGAGTTGATGGCCGCGGGAGAATTATTTGATTTCGAAAAAGGCGAGGCGCTCGGCTTGGTCAATCGAATTTTCGATGCGCGTGACGGCGCGGACTTCATGAAACAGGTCACGGACTATGCGCGCCAGTTCACGGCGCCCGGTAAAGCTGCGCGCGCCGTCGGGCGAATCAAACGCGCGGTGCATACGGGCGCTGAGGTTCCGTTTGAATCGGCGCTCGCGCTCGAAAGGGAATTGCAGCAGCAACTGTTTTTGTCCGAAGATGCGAAAGAAGGTTTGGACGCGTACGTGAACAAGCGCAAGCCACACTTCAGTGGTAAATAAAGTCAGTACCATCTGCGGTAGCGGATGGTTGATCTCGCGTAAGTAGAACCATCAATCTAAGATTAACCGCCCGCTACCGCAGGCGGTTCTGACTTCATGGCGGAAGAAAATATCAAAGTCGCGGAAGACGGCGGCATCGTAACCATCACTTTGAATCGGCCTGAGCGGCTCAACGCGCTCGCGGGCTACATGCGTCGCGATCTCGCAGAAGCGCTGGAAGAAGCCGGCAGCGACCCGGAGGTCCGCGTCATAGTTATTCGCGGCGAGGGCCGCGCGTTTTGTGCCGGTGGCGACGTGCACTTCATGGCCGAGTTGGTTGAGCGTGGCGACGCGGAAGAGTTCGCGCGTCTGCTCGGCGCGGCGCGGCGCGTGGTTCTGACGATTAGACAAATGACCAAGCCGGTGATCGCTTCGATCGAAGGCGCCTGCGCAGGCGCCGGTTTCAATCTCGCGCTGGCTTGCGATCTGCGCATCGCTTCATCGACGGCGACGTTTGCGCAGTCGTTCGTCAAACTGGGCTTTCATCCCGATTGGGGTGGCACTTATTTCCTGCCGCGCATGGTTCCGGCGAACATTGCCTGCGAGCTTTTCTTTCTCGGCGATGCGATCGATGCGGAGAAGGCGCTGCAACTCGGTCTAATCAATCGCGTCGTACCACCGGATCAACTTGAGGCGGAGACACGCAAGCTGGCCGCGCGTCTGCGCGATGCGCCGGCAGTTTCTATCGCCGCCGCCAAGCATGCCGTCTATGCCGGCGAGCACGATTCGCTCGAGCAAATGCTGCAATACGAAGTTGACGCGCAACTGCGTTGCTTCGAATCGGAAGACGGCCGCGAAGGCGTGCGCGCGTTTTTGGAAAAGCGGCCGCCACGATTTACGGGAAGATGAGGCAGCCGTAAAATAGATTCATGGAAGTTACCGTCACAATTCCCGAAGACATCGCCGCTCAACTTCACACGAGGTGGCAGGACCTGCCGCGCGCAGCGCTGGAGAGCCTGGCGCTGGAAGCGTATCGGTCGGGGACGCTGACGACCGTACAGTTGGGACGGCTGCTGAATTTGTCCCGTTACGAACTCGATGGCTTTCTGAAGGAGGCCGGAATTTATCTCGACTACGATCTTGAGGATCTCAAGCAAGACCTCGAAACTCTGCGCAAGGTGCGCGGCGAATGATCGTAGTTTCCAACACCACGCCTCTTAACTATCTTGTCTTAATCAAACGCATTGAGGTCCTGCACGTTCTCTACGATCAGGTGATCGTCCCTTCAGCAGTCATCGACGAATTGACCGCTGCGGGAACACCGCAGTCGGTAATCGATTGGACACAAAATCGGCCCAACTGGATAATTGTCAAGCAAGTCGCTGAGTCACAATTCGATAGCCGGATCGTACGAGGCGAGGCCGAGGCCATAGTCCTGGCGAACGAACTTCATGCGGATCTCGTTCTGCTTGATGACCGGCGGGCTCGACAGATTGCGGAATCGCGCGGTCTCTTCGTGGTTGGTACGCTGGGCGTCATGGTGGAAGCGGCGCGGCGCGGACTAATCGACTTCCGAGCCGTATTGGCTGAACTACGAGAAACGAATTTTCGCTTCTCGCAAGCGGTGCTTCAATCGGCGTTGGAGCAGTTAGGCGATGGCTAAACTTCAAAGGAAACTCGCGTTCATCACGGGCGGCGGCCGTGGTATCGGCCGCGCGATTGCGATTGCTTTTGCGCGCGAAGGAGTGTCGGTCGCTGTGGTCGCGCGCACGCTCACGCAAGTCAGGTCAGTCGCCAAAGACATCAAGAAAGAATTTGGCGTCGAAGCATTGCCGCTGAAATGCGATGTGCGAAACAGCGGCTCGGTGACGGATGCATTCGACAGCTTTCGTCTGCACTTTGGCCGCGGACCGGACATCGTGGTGAATAATGCCGGGATTGTGAGAACGGAATTGTTCGTCAAGACCGATGAGCAATTCTGGGTGGATCACCTGGACACGAATCTGGGCGGCACGTTTCGCTGCACGCACGCAGCGCTGCCGGAAATGATCGAACGCGGTTGGGGACGCATCATCAACGTCGCATCGATTGCGGGAAAAACGGGCGCGCCTTACATTTCTGCTTACGCGGCCTCAAAGCACGGCGTGCTCGGCTTGACGAGATCGCTGGCGCTGGAAGTGGCGGCGCATGGAATCACCGTCAATGCGATCTGTCCGGGATATGTTGATACTGACATGACTTCGCGAGGCATTGAGAATATCGTGGCCAAGACCGGTCAATCGCGGAAGAAAGCCTTACAGATGCTCGAGCGGATGAGTCCGCAGAATCGTCTGGTGACGCCGGAAGAGGTCGCGTCAGTCGCCGCGCTGCTGGCTTCCGAAGACGGCCGCGGAATAAATGGACAGGCGATCAATGTGGATGGCGGAACGGTGCTGTGGTAGTAAGTCACCCGTCCGGTAAAACCTAGATTAAATTGGATCATGTGGAATAGAATGTCCTGCCTTGCGTTTGAGAAATGCGGCCAAAACGTCAAAACAAGGTTGACATGCGAGGTACTTCGAAGTTCATCAAGATCCTGATTGCTCTAATTGGGAGCCCCGTACTCGTTGCGTTGATTACGCTTGGGTACAGGGAGTGCAGAACCCCCCATGATTATTC
>CBFHBI010000462.1:0-3711 GCA_965653755.1 uncultured Blastocatellia bacterium | reverse complement strand
GAAAGACCGCGGGCTTGTCCGGCGCCAGATTGATGACGCAATTGCTGATGACGCAGTCAACCGAATTGTCCGGCAGCGGTAGCCGGTCGATCGTCGATAGATGAAACTCGACGTTTGAGTACCCTTTACCGTCGTTCGCCTTAGCCGTGTTACGCCGCGCCAATTCAATCATCTCCGGCGTCATGTCAATGCCGATTGCGCGACCTCTGGGACCAACCTTTGCTGCGGCCAGGAAAACATCCAACCCGCCGCCCGAGCCAAGATCGACCACCGTTTCACCTTCGCGCAGGTTCGCCGTTGCGGTCGGATTGCCGCAGGAAAGTCCCATGTTTGCTTCCGCAGGAATTGCAGCCAGCTCCTCCGCCGAATAACCGAAGGCCTCAGCCACAGCGTGCACGCCTTCATCTTCCGAAGACAAATTCGCGACCGCCACCCTCCCATACCGTGTCTTCACGGCCTCTTCGATATTCGTTGACATAATCACCTCCAAACCGTGTTTCTTCTCTTCAACCGCATATTCCTCTGTGCGAATATGCGCATCATAAGTCCGCGGGACATATTCGTCAAGGCGAATATCCTCGCGGTATGTGTTAGTATCTGCTCAATGCGCAAACCGAAGACGTTCGATAAGGAGCAGTTTTTCCGAGCGCTGGCCGATCGCACGCGCTTGCGACTGCTGAACTTAATGCGCGGCGATGAGGTTTGTGTCTGTTTCTTGGTGGAAATCCTGAAGATGAACCAGCCGAAGATTAGCCGCCATCTTGCCTATCTACGCCGCGCCGGAATTGTTCACGCGCGACGCGAAGGTCAGTGGATGCATTACCGGATTGGCAAACCGCCAAAAGAGGAAGCGGCAAAGGTCCTGAGCGAAACAATGAAGTGGCTTGAGGCTGACACGGACATGCAGCGTGATCGCGACCGCCTGGTCAAAGTCTGCTGCGCCCCGCGACTGCCGGTGAATATTCAAAAAGCCCCGCGACCAAGCTTCAGAGCTGCCTAAGTTAACCAAATTCAAAACGCAACGTCATCACCCAGCGTCAACTGCTCTTCCGTCTTTTCCTTCTTCGCTCTCTTGAACGTCAACCCGCCGAGCGTCAGGTCTGGTAGCGAGCACAAATTGTTCCGTCGAGCAGGACCTTGATGGTGAGTATTTGGAGTTTCGGGAAGATAGATTGGCCAGGGGCTATTACTCTGTCGCGCTCCGCGCTTATGACCCGTTGGATCCGGCTCGGGTAATCGCTTGATTCACATTGACGCAGAAGTCCTCAACCTGACCGGTCAACGGTGAATGAGTTGACACGTCGGCGTTCCGAAGCCACAAATTCGCCACAAATACGTGTATCAAAGTATGGCACGCGCCTCGCTATTACCGGCCCGCCTGGTTCTCTCAGGCGTGTTCTTTCAAATTTCGTCACCGATAAGAGCCGCATTCGATCGAAAGATCATTTCGGCAAGCACTTACCAGCCTAACTTCCCTTTTCGAGAATATGGCAGTGGGAGTTCCCGAAGGACGCTGCAATCAGTTTCACCTATCTGCGGCCGTTCTTTCTTCCTCCCAAAAGTTGGAACGGCCCTTTCTCTTGTGTGACGAAATCGACTCGGTCTCGAAGGAGAATAGAGCAAGCTGTCCCGACGGGCTTGCTCGCATTAAGAAAATGAAACCCCTGAATAATCACCCCCGCCGATTCCTGGCGACAATTATCTCGCTGGCTGTGTTGCTCTCAGTCTGCTCCGGCAGTCTGATGGTTCTGACCTCGCAGGCACAAGGACCGAAGTCCAATCCAGGACCCCAGTCTCAACCTGGACCGGACGCGGTTGATCCGGCTAGCAAGATCTCTTCGGACTTGCAGGACAAAATGAGCTCTTTGTCGGGCAGCGACACCGTGTGTGTCGTCATCAGTCTGAACGCCAAGCCCAAGGGTCAACTGAACGCGCTGCTGAATCGCAACGGCGTTCATATGAAGGGCGACTTTACCAGCCTGGATCAGAAAGCGTTCGACGTGCCGGTCTCTTTTGTGAACGAACTGGCGACCTTCAACGAAGTCGATTTCATCAGCCTCGACAACAAGACGCAGGCAATGGGTGAGATATCGCTGACGACTGGTGCTGACGTTTACAACAAACCGAAATATGACATCTATGCGAAGGGGTACATCACCGGCGGCGCCGCGGGTGATGGCATCGGCATAGCATTTTTGGCTTCCGGACTTGATACCGGCCACTACTCTTCTAAAGTGTGGGCGAAAGATTCCAGCAATAATTTTGGTTGGCGCGATCGCGTCGTGGCCAAAGTAGATTTCACTGGCCTTGGTCATCCCGATCAAGATCCGTATGGTCATGGCACGCACGTCACGTCCATCGCGGTGGGCAGCGGTCGCGTTTCGAATGGCGCTTACATGGGCATCGCGCCGGACGCTGACATCATCGACCTGCGCGTTCTGGATGGAACCGGACAGGGCCGTGTTTCGTCGGTACTTAATGCTTTGAATTGGATTTTAAGTCCAGCCGATCCGACCAAGGCCTATGACAAGACCTATAATCCCTACAACAAAGACAAGTACAACATCCGCGTCGTCAACATGAGTATTGGCACGCCGGCGATTTCTTCATATAAAGACGATCCGCTGTGCAAGGCTGCTCGTCGTGTGGTCGATGCCGGCATCGTGGTCGTCGCAGCCGCTGGTAACAACGGCAAAGATGAAAATGGGAATAAGGTCTATGGCCGCATTCACGCGCCGGGTAACGATCCGTCGGTGATTACCGTGGGCGCCTCGAACACCATGGGTACTGATGGGCCATTGGATGACCGCGTCACCACCTACAGCTCACGTGGTCCGACTCGCAGCTTCTCGACGGACGCAAACGGTGTCAGGCACTATGACAATTTGATCAAACCCGACATCGTTGCGCCCGGCAACAAGATCATCGCCGCTGAATCGGATTATTCCGATGCTTACACCACTCGTAATTATTTGGTGACTCACAACCCGCAACTCGACGCCGGTGTCAGCACCCAGAACGATCGGAAGATGATGTGGCTTAGCGGCACTTCGATGTCCACGCCGGCAGTGGCTGGTGCCGCAGCGCTGTTGTTGCAGGCTAATCCGAAGATGACGCCTAACATGATCAAGGCGGTCCTGATGTACTCGGCGCAGCCGCTCGCTTGTTACAACATGTTCGTGCAAGGCGCCGGCCAACGGAACATCGAAGGCGCGAGGCGCCTGGCTAAGGCGGTGAAGACCGACATCAACCTTAATTCGACGGCCGGGACGCTCTTCGCTAAGTCGAGCACGACGGTTACCGATAAGAAGACGGGAATCAAAACTGTTATCCCGGTATTGCCTACCCCTCAGACGACGACGGCCGGACAGACATTCACCTGGTCTCAAGGCGTCATCATGGGCCGGACGTATGCGACAGGCTCCAGCGTCATCGGCTTCTGGCAAAAGGTCTACGGACTTGGTGTCGTACTCGGCGACGGCATCATGGTCAGCGACGGCATCATGGTCGCCGACGGCATCATGGTGAGCGACGGCGTCGTACTTGGCGATGGCATTATGGTCAGTGACGGCGGTGTCATGGGCTCAGGCACTTACTTCATGAGCACCGGAATCATGGTCAGCGACGGGATTATGGTTGCCGATGGCGGAGCTTTTGGCGACGGCATCATGGTCAGCGACGGCGTGGTACTCGGCGACGGCATCATGGTCA
>CBFHBI010000461.1:0-3716 GCA_965653755.1 uncultured Blastocatellia bacterium | reverse complement strand
CAAGACCGAGCGTGTCCTGAACTTCGCCGAGCAATTGAAAGACGGACGATCTGACGGGAAGCGACGTGATCTTTATCGTGAGCCGCTGTCCCTTCTTCGCGCCCAGCACGTATTCGTACTCTTCATCGTTGCGCACGCTGCCGCTGACGGTCGTGCTGGTCGTGCCGCGTTTGAATTCAATGCGGTTGGGCTCGGCCTTGCCGCCGTGCTGAGCCGCAGCGATTGGAGCGGCGCAAAGAAGCAAGAAAAAGCAGCCGCAGATGAACGCGGATTTGCGCAGATGCTGAAAATAGATTTGATTGGGCGTCATTGTCGGGAATCCCTCCTTAGGTTCAATACTCGTCTGTGTCAGAACGTGGAGGGGTAGCGACGGGATCATGTGACCCGGCGGCTAGAGCAATGATCCAGTCGCTACCGCTCCCGGCTCTGACACCGAGCGGCGTCAAGCCGACGCACGCCAAATTACATCTTCATCATCATCACGGCCGCCAGCGTCTCAATGCCGTCCCAAAGATTCTGCAAACGCAGGTTCTCATTCTCAGCATGTTGGTTGTTATCGTAATTCGCAATCGGAACGCTGATGGTCACGGTCCGCAAACGATCGGAGATGATCGACAAAGGCAAGCTGCCTCCCGACGTCGGCAGGTTCACAATCGGCTCTTTCGAAGTTGATTGCACGGCTTTGACGACAGCCAGAGAGATTGGCAAATCCATACGCGTTCGTTCGGCGTTATAGCCGCCGGCGCGCGCAGTCACTTTCGCGATGAATGCCCACTCAAGTCGTTCGGCATCGGTCGGATCGTGATCGATAACGTAGAAATTCTGTTTGCGGATGTGATCGATCAGATGCTGGACCTGCTTCCGATAATCGTTGCCTTTGACGAGACGCAGATCGAGCACTGCGGTCGCGGTAGTCGGAATCACATTGCGCGCCAACGCGCCGACGTCTCCGCTGCTGATGCCGTTGATGTTCAGCGACGGCTGATTGATTTGCTCAGCGAGGCTCTTGCCATCTCCTTCGGCATATGCGATCCCCAGTTCCTTCTTCAATTCGCGATCATATTCCGGCGCTTCCGCAATCGCGCGTCGCTCTAAATCGCCCAGCGGCTCGACGCCGTCGTACCAACCGGCGATCGTCACGCGCCCCGATTCGTCCTTCATCGTCGCCAGCAGATGCGCCAGCAGCATCGCAGGGTTCGGCGCCCAATTGCCGTAGTGCCCGCTGTGCAACGGACGCTTTGGTCCATAGACAGTCACATCGACGTTCTGATCGCCGCGCGCGCCGAACACGACTTCCTTGCGGCCTGATTGATGCACTGGACCATCGCAGATGATCCAAGCATCCGCCTGCAATAACTGCTTGTGCAGATCGATGATCTCGCCGAGATGCGGCGAGCCTGCTTCCTCTTCGCCTTCAAAAAGAAATTTGATATTGAATGACGGCGTCGCGTTCTGCGCTTTCAAAGCATCGAACGCCGTGAGGATTCCCATCACTCCTGCCTTATCATCGGATGCGCCGCGCGCGTAGATGCGCCATTCCGGATTGATTTCACCTGACGCCGGGAGTGAAACGATCTGTCCTCCCTGGTCCGCTCGCCCCGTTCGCCAAGTCGGTTGAAACGGCGGCGATGCAGTCCACGCCTTAGGATCCACCGGCTGACCATCGTAATGCGCGTAAAAAATGACCGACTGTTTCGCACCCGCAACTTTCCATTCGCCGTAAACCGCCGGCGGCGTGTCTTTGGATTTTGCGTCGAGCAACTGCGGATTCAATCCGCGCCGCTGCATCATCTCAAGAATAAATTGCGCGTTGCGGCGACTATTCTCTTTGTCGGAAGCGACGTTTGGAATCGCGAGCAGCCGGACGAACTCGTCGATGATTTGCCGTTCGTGCGCGCGTCGATAATCGCGAATAGATTGCGCGTAGATCAGTTGTCCTGAGCCCGCAAATGCTAACAGCAGAAGACATGTCAATGCGGCCACCATTGAAATGTGTCGCTGCTGGGAGCGCGGAAGTCCTCGTCCGCATTGCTTTTGAAAATCGTTCGACAGATTCGGAGTCATTTTGGCAGTTTGTTTCAAGCAAACAGCGGACGAGGACGTCCGCGCTCCTGGCGATTACGCGTTCAGATATCGCTCCCTCAGCACATTCATGTGATGCCGCACGTGGCCCGCCATGATGAAAGCCAGCGCGCGCACGGTCACCTGATTATTATTCGCAGTGCCGACGCGGCTCCAACTTTCTTCATCGAGACGGCGAAACATCGCAATGTTTGACAGACGCACCAGACGCATCTCGCTCAACAAGTCTTCCAGTTCGATGTGGTTGTAAGGTGACGCTTGCAAATAATCATCCTGCTCGAATCCCGGCAGATTCTGCCGCTCGCCCCGAGCGATGCACAACGCTCGATATCCAAATACCCGCTCGCCATCGATCAGGTGACCGACGATTTCACGGATGGTCCATTTACCTTCGGCGTACGCGTAAGTCTCTCTTTCGGCCGGCACCCGATTTAACAACAAATCGAGATCGTCGATTTCAGAACGCAGCACGGCCATGACATCGTTTTCGCTCACCTGATCGACATAGTTTTGATAGTAAGGAGCGTATTCAGTTTCGACTGGACGATTCATGTTACCTCCATAGTGTCAGAAGCCCGACCGTTAGGGAGGGCAACTATCGTTAATGCAACTGATCGATTTCTTGAGTGGCCCTCCCTCACGGTCGGGCTTCTGACACGCAATTCGGAACGCGCATCATATTGCGAGTTTATGACCCATGCAACGAAATAGTTTGGCGCAAGTTGTCAATTTGCGCAGATTCACGTACAAGGAAGGCCGCAAATTAACAACTTGCGCTACCGGACATGTCCCGTCTGTCTCTTGCCCTCTTCATCTTACTCATGGCCTGCGTCTGCGCGGCCGCGCAAACCGCGCATGATGATCGAGTTTGGCAGTCGCAAGCGATCGCCGCACTGACGCGGCTCGATCGGAAGGTGATCGTTTACCGCTCTCTGGGAGAGTTCGAAACTGGAGGCCGCCTGGCCCATGTCTCCAGGGTCGATTTCGAGCATGAACTCCACGAGGTGAAGACCGAACTCATTCCCATGCTCGAGCAGCTTCCGCCAGGCAGATTGAAGTCCGCGTTACAAAATGCTCTGGACTCGTATATGGACGGCTCGTTCTGGTGGCGGCAAATCGATCGGCCACGCATTGACAACATTGCTGAACTCACGGCCGATGATTTGACGCGCACATCTGCCGACTTCGCGTTTCTTTCGACCATTCCTTACACCGTCGCCATACACTGGCGGCAGGCGCACCACTACCTTTTGCAAGCCGAGAAGTCACTCGGCCGCTAATCGTCGCCTCAATTCTTTTTGTTCAGGTCGGTGAGGTATTCGCCTTTCGGCGTTTCGGTAATGATAAAGTCAACCCGGTCGCCGATCGCAACGCGATCAAGCAGAGATTTGTCCTTCACATTAAATTCCATCTGCATCGCGGGCATCAGTTCTTTGATCTCTCCGTGATTGATTTCGATCCAGCCTTCTGCGCGATTGATCGTCACCACCACGCCGGTGCCCGGATATGTCTTGTTCATCACCGGCGCCGGGAATCCGGGCGGACCAAATAGTGGCGTGGCGGCCGGGGCCTGGTGCTGTTCACGGCTAACGGTTGGCTGCTTCTGACATGACAGGAAAACTCTCGCGAGCAGG
>CBFHBI010000460.1:0-3720 GCA_965653755.1 uncultured Blastocatellia bacterium | reverse complement strand
TTCGACTTGGCGGATTGTGTCTGGTTGCGATGATTGCGGCGGCTACACACCCGTTGATGGATTGGACGAACAACTACGGTGTGCGGCCACTCTTGCCGTGGAACGGGCGATGGTTTTATGGCGATTTAGTTTTTATTAGCGATCCATATATCTGGCTTGGCCTCGGAGCGATCGCATTCCTTTTGACCAGCGATAGGAGATGGAAATTATTTGGCTGGTCCTTCATCGGCGCTGTCGCTACGCTCGTTTTGGTCGCGGCGAGTTTACAGAGTGGCCCGGAAGCATCTGCGGTCAGAATCGCTTTAGCCATTTGGATCATAACGATTGCTTTCATGCTCGTCTCGCGGTTGCGTGGCGGCCAAAAGCGTGTTGGCCCACGAACAGCCATGGCGGCGCTCGCGGCGTTGATCTTTTATTGGACGGGCCTGACCTTCGCGCACCATGAGGCGTCCTTGCGCGCCGCCTCCGTGGCCGAGAGTCTCGCGCAGCAGAATCACGAGCGGGTAATGCGCACTGCGATCATGCCAACTGAAGCATCGCCCCTTCGTTGGCAGGTAGTAGTTGAGAGCGATTCCGCTTTCTACAAGTTTGCCGTAGCTATCGGAAACCAGAACGCTGCGACCGATGACGTGCGCAGATTTGAAAGACCCGCAGCCGGGGAAGCAAAGTTGATTTCAGTTGGTGAAGAGGACCGGCGGGCGCAGGCGCTCCTGGGCTTTGCCCGTTTTCCGCTGGCCCACGCGCAAAGCGACAATTGCATCGGGCAAACGTTCGTTCAATTGGCGGATTTACGCTACACTGAGCCGGGGCGCGGGCGCGGAAATTTTTCAGTTAATATTCCGGTAGATTGTCCCTCGCCGTAAGCACGTTTGCACGAATCCACCAACAACCAGCGCGAACGCAGACGCGACTCAAATAAATCACGCGGCCAGAAGCTCGCGTCGATTCGCGTCTCATCAGGCGGGTACCTCGCGTTCGCCGCCGTAATGACTTTCGTCGCGCTTGTCTGTTTGCGTACCTCTCGAGACCTGACGGCGCTGGTCATCGTCTTCAGTACCTGGACCACGATTCCACTTCTAATTATTACTGACCGACTGAGTTTCGATGGAACGGTTCTCCGTCGTAACGGCCTCAGCGCATTCGTTCAACGACACGTCTTTCGCCGCGCGCTGGACATGGCACTTAGCGACATCGAGCGCGTCGAGGTTGCCAGCGTTCGCACATTGCGACGCGGCGGCAACGTTCGCTACCGGTATCGCGTCGATGTCATGGCTGGTGAAGCTACGCTCACGTTCTCTTCCGGCCCGAACTTCCGCCGAATGGTGCGCGCGCTGTTGACGCGGATCTCTGAGCACAAGCTCGACGCGCGTGCCTGTGAACTACGGGACCATTTGGCCGAGCCGGCAGCGGTGCGCGCCGACGCTGATCGACTGGGTGTTGCCTCGACCGACGTGCTCGACAATGCCAATGAGGCTGCGAAGGCGCTGGACAGGCGGAGGCGAGAGGCCTCGTCGACCATCGAACCTGATCTGGAGCGAGCGGCGCTGTTGCGTCGCTGCGCCAACGATCTGCGGCTTGCGGGACGGCTCAGTCAATCAGCCGAAGCGTTTCGTCGCGCGTTTCTGATCACGCCGCGGAACGCCTGGATGATTTATGAATACGGTCGATTGCTCAGATCGCAAGCCAGCGCCTTCGGCGATGCGCGACTGCTGGGCCGCGGGTGCGCGGCTTTGAAGCTGGCGTCGCTGCGCGGGCCCGACGCCGCCAGGGTGCTCGAACGCGCGGGTGAGAGCCTATTGGAATATTGCGATCCTGATCGCGCAGCCAGGATTTTTCGCCGGGCCATTGATTTGGATGAGCGGTCTTATCGAGCGCAATTGGGTCTCGCGGAAGTTGCGCTCAGCGAAGGTAAGCTGGCGCACGTGATTCATCATTACAACGACGCGCGTTACATCGCGCCGGACAAAGCTGCGGCCCGCCTGGCGCAACGCGAAGCTGATTATTACTCGCGCCTCAACAACGATGAAGACTATCTGAATTCAGAGTTGAGGCGGATGAATTGGCTTGAGGCCGCGGGTCGCATCCAGCACGTCAGCGCTCGTTTGAGTTTCGCCGCGTTGCTGATCGCGCTGGTCGCATCTTCGATCGATCAAATCGTGGCCGGATTGGCGTGGGCCCTGGCCTCGTCATCGATCATCGCGTGGTCAGGATCACTGATCACCAGAAAACTTCTAATGACCCGCCGGCGAGCGCAAAGCGACGCTTGATGTGTCAGAACCGGGAGCGGTAGCGACCGGATCAGGAAGCTAGTCGACTTGAAACGCGATTACATCGAGTTCCAGGCTCGTACCCAACCAACCGGGTTTCTGCTGACCTTCCGTTGCTATGGAACATGGCTACACGGCGACGAGCGCGGCTCAGTGGATCGAAACCATCGTCGCTATGGAACCCCGACGCTTTCATCCAGTTCTCAACGAGAAGCACACAACCGACAGTTGCTAAAGCAGCCTCCGGTGCACTTGAACCGACATCAGCGAATGGTTGTTCAATCGAGTATTCGTGATACATGCCAAATCCGCGGATGGACGCTGTGGGAATCGAACGTCCGGACTAATCACATCCACGTCGTTATCACATGCAACAAAAAACCCGGTGCGGCATTGAGCGCGTTGAAAGCAAATGCCACACGCTCAATGCGAGCGTCTGGGTGTTGGAAAAGTGAACGCACGCCTTGGGTGCACGGAGGGAGCACGAAATATCTCTGGAACGAAGAACAACTTGCAGGCGCCGTGGCATATGTTAAGTATGATCAGGGGTTGCCATTGACATGATTAAGTAACGCTTGATCCGGTCGCTACCGCTCCCGGTTCTGACACTCACGGCATCGCTTCCTTCTGATCTTTCTTCGAGGCTCGCTTGGTTGAGCTGCTCTTCCGGCCGCTGGCTCTCGGCGTTACGGTTCGCCTCTCTTGTTCGGCTGAAGACGCGACAGCTTCGGTTCTCGTGAGCGCAGGATTCAAGAACGAATCCCAACGATACTGTGGCCGTTCTCTGGGCTCGCTCAATCGTTTGAAGACGAGCTTGGTCACCTCTTCTGTCACCCAGTTGTGATAGAACTCGCCGACTGACTGCAACTCGGCGTCCGGCGCCGGATTCATAAAATCGATCGCGTACGGAATGCCGTCTTTGATGGCAAACTCGACTGTGTTGATGTCATAGCCGAGCGCCGAACAAAGCGTGCGCACGTCATGGACCACGCGCGCGTGTAACTCGGGCGAAAGGTAGTTTGGATCGTAGATGTACTGTTCGCCGGAAAGGTAAGGCTTGCGCGGATCGTAAGCCATGATCATGACATTTTCCTGGCCGATGCAGTAACAGCGTACAAATTGATCGAACTCGATTCCTTCCTGCAAAGTCATGCAAAGCGTTCCCGTCTCGTCATATTCCCTGATCAGTTCGGCCAGCGAATTGATCTTCGAAACGTTCTTCCAGCCGCCGCCGTCGAACGGTTTCATGAACGCGGGAAAGCCGACGTAATCGACAATCGCCTGCCAGTCGAGCGGGAATTCGAGATTGCGCAAACTCTCGCTGACGATCCCTTCCATGTAATCCTTCTGCGGCAGCAGAACGGTCTTGGGCACCGCGACGCCGAGTTTTTGTGCCAGAGAATAATTGAAGAACTTGTCGTCAGCCGACCACCAGAAAGGATTGTTGACGATG
>CBFHBI010000459.1:0-3726 GCA_965653755.1 uncultured Blastocatellia bacterium | reverse complement strand
AATGACGTAGGACAGTGCACTCGATATCGGCGCTGCCGCCTTCGGCATTGACTAATGCGATCAATTTGGCCGGGTCGATTTGCATCCGATAGAACTCGACGCCGATCGCCTGGTCCGTCGCCGGCTCGGTATTCAGCAACTGGCAATAGCCGTAGTACTCATCAGAATCATCACCCTCCATGCCCGTAACGACCACCACCGATGCGCTTGTATAAGCAACTTTGAAGGGTTGTGTGAAGGAAGCGAGATTCAGGATTTCAATCAAGCCGGCTTTTGCATCCAGCACCGTGTAATGTGTGTTCGCGGTCAGAGTTGCCGGCGAGCCCGCTGAGTCCGTGACGACGTACGAGGATCCATTCGGATACTTCGTTTTGTAAACGCTGCCGACCGCCATGGTCGGCATTACCTCACCGGTGATGCTGCCGCCGGACGTCGTGACTTTCTTACCAAGCAGTTCGACGACGATATTGTTGACGTTGATGTCTTCCAGTGTCATCGCCAGCTTCGCGTCACGCGAGCTGAGGCGGGTGCGATCGATTTGCCGGTTGACGGAGTAACTTTCGCGATGTTGCCGGCGCGTGACGGTCTGGGACAATTCGCCCTTGGGCACGTTGCCGACCCACCAAAGCGGACCGGGCGAGCCATTCGGCGCCGAAGAGTTTTTGGCGAGATAGAAAGCGCCCTGGAAGCTGTAAGGATTCTCGACTGCGAGTGTGGGAATGACGATATTCGACATCTTTGTTTCTACTCCCAGGTCTTGCGCATGTACTTCACGGTGAACTTCATCAGCACTCCCGAAATCCGGTTGCTGTCTTTATCGATAACGAGTTCGCTGTCGCCCGGCTCGATGCGCTTGATACCGCTCACATTCTTCAAAGGGTTCAGGGCCATCATCTTTCTCACATCTGCGTGCGCCTGGCGCGCCTTGGTTGCTGTTTGATCCGATTCTGCCAGCAGAAGGGCCGCTTCGAACTCGAGGCCGAATAAGCGAGAGGCCGATCGTTCGTCGAGGTTCTGTCCTGGACCGAGATTCGTTTCGCGCGGGTCGCTCAAGCAGACGCAAGGCAGTTGCGTGGCATCCGCGTTCGCATCCACTGGCGTCATTTGCCACTCGTTGACTTTCTGGCCGACGTTCGATGGATAAGCGGGATTGCCCGGCGCCGGATTCGACACGATAGTCGCGAAGCCGGCCTTCATCGCGTCGAAGATGTCCTGCTGTCGATTGGACATGGGTGTCAGTGAGCGGTGAGCTGTGAGCGGTGAGCAGTGCCGGCGCCAATGCGATTGCCGTAATGGCGAGCAGCATTAGCGCGATGAATCGTGGTCTCATTTTCTTCTCCTGTTTTTGAAAAATTAAGCATCCTGGTACTAGCTGTGCTATGTCCGCACGTGCGGACTTCACTGACGAATCTGCAGCGTCGCGATGCCGTTCTTATCGTCTCGATCGGTGATGCGATATTTCGTGCCGCCGATCGTAATCGTGTGACTGTTCACGACGACCTTTGGCGACGCATCGAGATCGGCCGTTTGGCAAAGCACGCTGGGCTTTCCCGCCTCGACCTGGACACCGAGCATCTGCAGCGGCGAAAGCGCGCTGGTAAAAATCACGTTGATGGTCCGGACCGTGGCGCCGGCCGCGTCCTTAATCACGCCCGGCACGGCGAATTCGTCAGTATCAAAGAGCAGCGGTAAATCTTCGGTAAAGGCCATCAGCCTGCAAACAATTCCTGGGCGAAGCCGCGGCCGGCTGCCTGGTAAGCGCTGTTGGCCAGGTCAGACAGGATCGCGAAGGCATAGGCGAAAGTGCCGGTGCTGCCGTTGCCAGCGGCCGCGCTCAAAGTCAGATAGCGTTTGCGGCCGAGCATGGGAACCTGGATCGCGAAAAACTTGTTATCGTCGGTCGCAGACGGCAGCGTTGCCGGCGAGACGCTGAAATCGGCATTCGGAACATCGGTCGCGCCGCTGTCGCCGGAGGTGTCGCTCTCTTTCAGCTTCAGCGCGGTCATGGCGATGTCCGTGGCGCCGAGGCGAACCACGAAAGTCACATGGCCGCATTCGCTCGCATCGACTTCGATCACGGTAAAGGCGCCGTTGTTTTTGATTGCCGCCGGGTCGATCACCGGCACAATTTTCATGTTGAGAACGTCAATCATGATTTCCTCTTTTTGGAGTGCGCCGGCTAGACGGCGCTTTTTTCAATTCCCTCTCAAATCCTCGAACCGAAGCGGAGAAAGCGGCGTCAAGCCGCCGCACTCCAAAATTTACGACGCGGCGCTAATCAGACCGATGATTGGACCGGGATTAGTCGTATCGCCGACGTCGTGATGATTGATGTCGTAGCGCTCGATGGCTTTCATCGAGATCAGATCATTGTCCCAATCGTCGTCATTGGTGTCGGTTTGGCGGACCTGTTGGCCCAGGCGATCGCCGAACGTCGATGACAATTTCACGTTTCCGAGATAGCAGGCGATTTGGCTGTTCGCATCCGCGCGCGGCAGCACCTGCGAAATGCGCACTGGGTAACTCAGGAACCTCTTAATCGGCGCATTCTCAATTTCCTGGACCGTGGTGCCGCCGACGGCGAGCATGAGCGGAACCATAACGTTCCAGAAGAAAGAGCGATGGCAATACCAGGCGACATCGCCGGCCGGCTGACCCGGACTGTCAGGATCGGGAAGCGTTGACTGTTCTGCATATTCGGGGAGCGTGCCAATGACTTTCAAAAAGTCCGCCCGCGTGAAGCCGCTGAAAACGTTGCTGGAAGCCACGACGAGCCCCTTAATGTTGGCGATGCTGGACGCAACTTTTCTAAGCTTGGTCTTCAGGCCGACAATCCCGTGGTAATTACTCGAGCCATCGCCGTTGAAAAAGGCGTCGTCTTCAGCGAAGGAAAATGCATACGCGCTTTCACCGGCAAACCGATCCGCAAAGGCCATCTGCTCGGCATCGCTGAGAATTTCGTCTTCGAACTTGGTGGTGACTTTCCACTTGCGCGCTATCAACTCAAAGAAGTCCCAGGCCATTTCAGATTCAGGGACTTTCCGCGAAGAGCCTTTGGCGCCGGCCGGATAAGCCTTCAGGCCTTGCTTCATGCGGCGCGTGTTCTTCGTGCGCGATGTCATCGTCTCGACATCGGCGAACTGGCGCACCAGACCATATTTTTCGCGCAGGATAACGAGCGTGTCGCTCCATTCTGTCGGGACCCAGATACCGCCGGATTCGTTGTCGGATTCACTTTGCGCGCGATTAGCCTTGCGCTCGCGTCTGAGACTAATGCCGTGTTCTTTGCACCAGGCCTTGGACTCGTCATCGCCCATGACGGCGCTTAAGAAGCGACCAAGACCAAAAGCGATTTGCCGACCTTCCGGGGTGTCCGGCAAGTACTTCAAACGCACGCGCGGCGTGACGGTCGCGACACGTTCGCCGCCCTGACGCCCTGCCGATATGCCTGGATCTTCAGGACCGAGGGCGCTCTTTGCAGCTTCCTTTTTCCGATCATCGAGGAGCGCTTTTCTTAGATCATTTTCGTCGCCTTCCCCGGAAAGCGCGCGAGTGCTGGCGATGAGGGCGAAGCGCTTGCCTTCCTCGGGACTGACGGCGCCGGATTTGGCGATGGCAGCGAATCTATCTTCGCGTGTAGCTTCGGCCGGCGCGATCGAGCGTGAGTCAGCGGAATCGTCTTCGTAGTGAGTTTCGCAGCGCTCGTCGTCGCAAGGGTCGCTGCCT
>CBFHBI010000458.1:0-3728 GCA_965653755.1 uncultured Blastocatellia bacterium | reverse complement strand
CGCGTTCAAGAATGCGACTTGTACCGGCGTCGCGCGATCGGTTTGCGTGCCGTCCATTTTGCCGGGATACCAGCGATTCATACTTTTCTTGTCAACCGGATTCAGATGCGGCACTTTCTGCTCAAACGATTGAATGTTGATAAGCGGAACGATGATTACAGTCCCGGAAATCTCCGCCGGATTCAGTGTCGTGATTAATTTTTCCAGGGCAATAATCGACGTGTACTCAGTGCCATGTGAGCCGGCGACGATCGCCAGGACTGGTCCAGGCTTCGCGCCGTGAAACACCGCCACCGGAATACTGAGAGCGGCATCGATGCCGGCCGGCACTTCGATCGTGCCGGTCGCTTTCTGGCCGCGCGCGGCAGTTGCATTGCCTACCGTGAAGGTCGCGCGGTCCTGCGCGGACGCTACTGCGAACAAACCGCACACAAGTGACAGCGCCGCCACTATAAACCGTGACATCGGTGGTCTCCTCCTGGATGATTGTTGTCAGCGCGGACTCTTGGCGCTAACCACGCGCGGTTCCGTGCATAGTTGTCTAGCGCTTCTTGGCCGCTTTGCCTTTTTTCCTTGCCACCAGTTGTTCCCCACACGGGTAAGGCTGGCACACACCATTACAGTCGTAAAAGCCTAGAGGACAGGGCCCATCAAGTTCGAGCTCCTTGCCTCGCCGGGGAGGCCAAAGTTCCTTGACGATTGGCATCAGCTTCCCTCTGAGGTACTTGAGTCTTTGGGGCTGCGCCTTAGCCGGGCCGCTGAGGTAAAAGCGCAGGGCGCCGACTTCCAGTGAATCGAGTAGGCTGCGCAAGTTCGAGTAGTCGTTGGAGTTTGTTGCCATTGAGTTTTCCCTCCTGAGAGTTGAGTTGAGTTGAGAGTTACTTGAAGTTGTCGATCATCGAGAACTCTGTCCAGCGTGACTGCTCGCCGAAATAGATCGCTTTGCCGTCCGGAGCCCACGCCAGGGCGGCTAAAAAGACACGCTGATCGTTGCTGGTCAAAATACTCCGAGGCGCGCCACCCTTGGCCGCCATCACCATCAACGTATCCTTGTTGTCTGGCCTCGTGACGTAGGCGATTTGATCTCTCGACGGCGCGAGCTTGATGTTTTGAAAATAGCTTGCTCTGAGACTTTGAATCGATCTTTTCTTTCCGTCCCGGACCGCAATCGTCGACAACTCAACGTCGGTGGGGCTATTTGTCGCGCCGCTGATGGCGCTCTCTTTCGCTATCAATTCATCTCCGCTCGCGGTCCAGCCGATGATGCCGAGGAGCGACTGGGAGTGAAAGATTTGCTGAGCCCGGCCGTTAACGAGCACCCAGATGTCCCAATTCCTTTGCGCCGAGTCAAACGATAACCAGGCCGTGCGCTGCCCATCAGGCGACCATGAGGGATTAAAAAACCGAATGCCCGTATCTTTGTTGTCGGAAAGCTGAACCGGTTGCGAGCCATCAATCGCCACTTGCCATACGTTCGCCACCCCCTCAACAATCGCGCAGTAGACAAGGCGCGAGCTGTCGGGCGACCATTGAAAGTCCTGGGTCTCCAATCGATTGTAGGGAAGCTGAGCAAAGCCCCCAAAGATAACCCCGCTGTTAGTGACCTGTTTGGCGTCCCCTCCGGTCGCATGGACCACCCACAGATCCATCTTATTGTTTGCTTGACGTAAAAACGCTGCCTGCTTTCCGTCGGGAGACCAAAGCGGAGCAAAACCATCGACCGCCAGCTGAATATCCGATGAACCTTTGGACAGCGACTTCGCTATTATTAATGAGTTGAAGAGTCCGGCGCTCGTTACCGACTTATTCGCCTGATAAGCAATGGTTTGGTTGTCCGGCGCCGCGTCCGGCCACAACTCAAGCCCGCTGTCAGAAGTCAACTGCGTCTCTCTGGCTCCCAGTTTCACACTCCAGAGATCGGATTCATCCCGGTCCGTGGAGTAAAGAATCTTAGAGCCGTCTGACGAAACGTCGAGGACGTTCGCGTTGCGGTCATTGAGAGTCAATTGAAACGGCTGACGGCCATCGAGGCGAGCCAGCCAGATTTGCAGGATGCCGTTGCGCTTCGAACTATAGACAATCGCCTTTCCATCGGCAGTCCAAACCGGATTGCTGTCGTCCGCACTATCATTGGTCACGCGCAACGGCGCGCCGCCAGACAAAGACGACACCCAAATGTCGCTTTGTCCGTTCACGATGTCGTTATAAGCAACACGATCTTCATCGGGTGAAACCGCAAAGTTTCGATCGCCGGCGCCTGAGTTTAGCCTGATTGCCGTTGAGACCTCCTGCGTCGCCAGGTTTAGCACATATAGATCACCGGCTCCGGCGAAATAGATTTTGTCGGTTTTGGTCCAGGCAACCAGCTCGCCAACGTAGCGATCCAGCGATCTAAGCAAGGCCGGCGAACCGCCGAAGGCAGCCATGGTCCAAATCCCGTTTTGCGGGTCCCGCTTCGAAATAAAGGCGATCTGCAAACCATTGGGCGACCAGATTGGGCTGGCGGCCGACACCAAATCACCTTGATTGGGGAACGGATCACCGGTGCCCAATTGCTTCAGCCAGATCGCCGCGCTGCCATTTAATTTCGGCGAGGCATAGGCAATGAATTTCCCGTCAGGCGAAAAGCGCGCATGAGGCATGCCGGTTTCGCCAAGGTCGTTCTTGCGACCATACAATTTCGTCACGCTCAAGTTGCCGATGCCGGTCGCCTCATCGCCACGATGCCGCCACCAATACCAAACCAGGCCGGCGACGATCAGGAGCAGCAAGCCCGCCGCGCCTAGTTGCCCGCTGCGGCTCAGGCCAAACTGCTTTGTCAATATTGAGGTCTGGCTAGTCAACGGTGGCGGCCCGACCGATACGGCCGCTCGAGTCATGCCACTGACATACGGAGCTGTTCCCGAACGTTGGATAGCCGCGCTCACATCCAAGTCCTTTCGCAGACTCTTCAGATCGAGCAGCATATCTGTGACTGTCTGATAGCGCTCTTCCCGTTTTTTCTGGAGCGCTTTTCTCACGATACGCTCGATTTCGAGCGGCACGTCGGGAACAAATTCCGCCAAGGGCGCCGGTTCCGCGGTCAGGATCAACGCGCTTGTATCGCTGGGAGTCTCGCCTTTGAACGGCGGGCGGCCGGTAATCATCTCGTAGAGCACGACGCCCAGACTCCACACGTCTGTGCGCGTGTCAGACTCAAAAGCTCGAGCTTGCTCGGGCGAAAGGTAAGCTGTCGTGCCAACGATCGTGCCCGGTTCCGTGTGCACGAATGCTTGCGTGGCGGCGTCCTGATCGATTTCGCGCGGGCGCTCAGAAAGTTTCGCGAGTCCAAAATCGAGCACCTTCACGATGCCATCCTGCCTGACCATGATGTTCTCAGGCTTGATGTCGCGATGAATGATGCCGGCGGCGTGCGCGCTGGCCAGCGCCGACGCAAGCTGAATCGCGATTTCAAGCGCTTCGAGCAAAGTCATGGGCTCGCGAATCAGACGCCGCAAATTTTCGCCGTCGATGAACTCGGTCACCATGAATTGCGTGCCCGGTTCGATGCCAATCTCATGAATCGTGATGATGTTGGGATGATTGAGAGCAGAGGCCGCCTTTGCTTCCTGAACGAAGCGCTGCATCCGGTTGCGATCCGCCGCGACGTTCTCAGGCAGAACTTTCAGCGCCACCTTGCGATCGAGCGTGGTGTCCTGGGCCAGGTACACTTCGCCCATGCCGCCCGC
>CBFHBI010000457.1:0-3729 GCA_965653755.1 uncultured Blastocatellia bacterium | reverse complement strand
TCCGCAAATGCTTATCCGATTCCGGCCTGACGTGATTGACTTGCGTCCGAAGGTCGTGGTGATTCTTGCCGGCACGAACGACCTTTCAGGCAACACCGGGCCGACGACCATCGAGGCGATTGAAGATAATCTTGCAGCGATGGCCGATCTGGCGAAAGCCAACGCGATCAAAGTCGTGTTCGCGTCAATCCTTCCGGTTAGCGATTACAATCTGCGCGACGGCAAACCCATCGTGCGCACGACCGGTCGGTCGCCGGAGAAGATCAAGCAGCTGAATGAGTGGATGAAAGCCCATGCTGCTAACAACAAGCTAACTTATCTCGACTATTATTCAGCGCTGGTTGATGACAAAGGTTTTTTGCGCGCGGATTTGAGCGAAGATGGATTGCATCCGAACGCGAAAGGTTACGCGATCATGGCGCCGCTGGCGGAAAGTGCGATTGCGCGAGCGCTGAAAGGAAAATAAGAGTTCGGAGTTCCGGGTTTACGCGGCTGGCCGCCTGAAGGCGGTACTCCAAGCGAACAAAATGCCGACGACCTTAGCTGACATTGCACGCGCGTTAGGCGTTTCGAAGATGACGGTCTCGCGCGCCATCAACGATCACCCGGAGATAAGTCCCGAGACGCGGGCGCGGATTCTCGACGCCGCGCAGCGGATGAATTATCGCCCGAATCAATTTGCGCGCGCGCTGACGACGAACCGTTCCTACTTGCTGGGCGTGCTTGTTCCCGATTTGATGCACTCGTACTTTGCCGAGATTTGCCGCGGCATCGAGTCGGTGGCGAAACCTCTCGGTTATCAAAATCTGATTTGCAGCACTGACGAAAATATCGCCAACGAAGAGTCGGAGATTGAGGCGCTGCTGCCGCGCACCGACGGCTTGATTCTCGCTTCGTCGGCATCGCCGTCCGAAACGAAGTTCCATCGCCGCGCAATCCGTGACCGCGCGAAGATCGTCCTAATCGATCGGGAGCTCGAAGGGATGAAGTGCCCGGTCGTAACTACAGACGACGTGAAGGTGGGCGAGTTGGCGACCGAACATCTGCTGCACCTGGGCCATCGCCGCGTGGGCCACCTGAAAGGCACCGTAGCCTCAACCGCGGCGCTGCGCTTCGAAGGCTACCGGAAAGCATTGAGCAGGCGGCGCGCGCCGTACGATCCAAATTTGGTGCGCGAGTGCGGCTTCACCGAAAGCGATGGATATAATGCCACGCGTGATTGGCTGCGCGACGGCGCCCTGCCTTCCGCGATCTTTGCCGCAAACGATCCGGCCGCGATTGGCGCGATGAGCGCCATTGCCGAGGCAGGCTTGAGGATTCCAGAAGACATCGCTATTGTCGGAGGTGGCAATATTCATTATGGCGATATGTTGCGGGTGCCGCTCACTACAGTTGCGTGGTCAACAGCGAAAATGGGCCAGGCGGCCGCGCGCCTCCTGATCGATCTCGTGGAAGGCAAACGAGGAATCAAAGAACAACACATAATCGTAGAGCCGGAGCTGGTTGTCCGCGCTTCGTGCGGCGCCACTGAGGCAGCGTCCGCCTAGCTTCTTTCGTCGAAACTACACGCTCCTTCGTCGCTTTTGGACAATCTTAATACTAAGTTGGTCGATGTTGGCGCTTCGGGCCTTCGCATCACCTCATATCAAAGTTTTGAAGCTGGCGGTTACTAATCCGACAGATGAAACGCGATTTGCGGAGGACGTGGTGATAAGTGTGGCCGACCTCAAGCGCATCGCGCCGGATTTCAAAGCTGGAGATGTGATTGTGACGACCAGCGAAGCCGCGACGCTCGACGAAGACGTGCGCACGCTGCAGACAGTGGAGTTGCCTTCGCCAGCGGACGATCTCGACGGTGATAAGAAGTACGATGAAATTGCCTTTCAGATCGATCTGAAACCACACCAGACTCGCATCGTGACTATTGCCTACGGTGACACCGCGACGATTCAGCGTTTGCGCAGCGATTATCCAAAGCGCACGGCCGCGAAGTTCACGATGAAGTTCGATGGACTTGGTTGGGAATCAGAACTCACCGCTTGGCGAATTTATTTCGATAAGCGCAACGCGATCGATGTCTGGGGCAAGCGGCGGCCGGGTTTGTACCTCGAAATGTTTGGATCACCGGAATACGTCTATCACTGGGAGTCGCCGTTGGGTCGCGACATTTATCGAATTGGAGACGCGATCGGAATTGGCGCGGTCGCAGCGCTCGTCGATGGCAAAGCTGTCAGAGTTTCCGATGTTGCTGAACGCAACTGGCGAATTGTCAGCGCTGGCCCAGTGCGCGTGATTGTTGAGCTGACCTACAAAGGATGGAAAGTTGCCGGTCGCGAAGTGAATCTTACAAGCCGCATCACGCAGTGGGCCGGCGAACGCGGATTCGATCATCGGGTTACTGCGGAGGGCGCAGGGGGAATCGCGTTGGTTACCGGAATTGTGCGTGAGCCTGATTTGCAGGAAAAGATTATTACTCCGTCCACGTCCGCGCCGGTGTTCACGCGCGCGTGGTGGGGTCATCAGGTCGAAGAGGAAGGACCTCCGGCTACTGCGACGCACATGCTTCCCGATCAGAATCTGGGGCTGGCGATCATTGCGCGGGGAAAGGACAGCAAGACAGCCCCCGACGACCCGCTGAACCTGCTGGTCCAACCACAATTTGAGAATGGAAAGGCTGAGTGGTACGTCACAGGTGTTTGGGATCAGGAGAACACCGACAATTTGACCGTGAGCGCAAGTTCCGCCGATGCACGCATTCGTTACGGCACGCTGGCTGGACCACGCCAGAGCCCAAGAAGTTTCGAAGATTTCGTGGCGTTTCTTCAAACAGAGAGATCGCGGTTCAGTCAACCGGCGCGCGTCACGGTTTTGTCCGCGAGCGCTGCGCCGCAATCCGCTCCAGCCGATTCCCTGCAGCCCGCCAAAGAAAAGAATTATGCGGAAGCCATCGAACTGCTAAGAGAGTCTGCGGTCCGCACCGCAGAGAAACTCGAGCCGGCAATTTCGCGCACGACGCCGGGCGATGCCGGGCGCGACAGCGGCGAAGGATTTTTCACCGAAGGCGACAATCAAACCGGCGAATGGAAAAGCCAGAAAGGTTTCTACTGGACCGGCAGTTTCTGGGTTGGTGAACTTTGGCAGCTTTACGCGAAGACGAAAGACGAGCGCTTTCGCCGTTGGGCCGAACTCTGGAATGAACGCTTGTTAGGTAACGAAGCAAACGAGAATCACGACACGGGGTTTCTCAACTTCTATTCTTCGGTGCTCGCCTACCGCGCGACTAACGATCAACAGTATCGCGAGGGCGCACTGCGAGCAGCGGCACGTTTGAAACAACTCTATAATCCGACAACCCAACTTGCGGCGTCGTGGTCGGTCAATGGTGACGACACGATCATCGACACGATGATGAACTTGCAGATTTGGTGGTGGGCCACCCGCGAGACGGACGATCCGCAATGGCGCGAAATCGGACTGAAGCATGCGCTGAAATCCGCCGACTGGCTGGTGCGTCGCGATGGCTCGGTGGCGCAATCTGTGCACTACAATCCCGGTGACAATCGTCAGGAGTTCACGTCGTCGCAGGGGACGAACAATTCAATCAAATATCCGAACACAGCAAAGCCCGGCGAGATCGTATTTAGGCACACGCACCAGGGTTTTGCCGCCGACACGACCTGGTCCCGCGGCGCGGCTTGGGCGGTCTACGGATTTACGGTCGCGTATGGT